>CANGVO010000001.1 GCA_947457445.1 Actinomycetota bacterium
ATGCGCGGCCACATCCAGTGTAAATGGCTCAGATAGCGATGCGTTAGCAACTGAAAAGATTTATAACTACATGCAACATGCCCTGAATGATCGGGTGCGCTGATGTCTAATAAAGTCAATCAACTAAATAATTGGATGGGAAAACGTCTGCACTTTGTAGGAATCGGTGGAGCGGGAATGAGCGGCCTAGCGCGTATCGCTTTGTCTCACGGAATAACAGTTTCTGGATCTGATGCGAAAGATTCAACTGTGCTGAGTGCGCTGCAGGCGCTTGGCGCACAAGTTCATGCGTCTCACGTTGCGGAACAAGTTGATGGTGCAGATTTCGTGATTTATTCAACTGCCATTAGCTCAGCAAATGTGGAATTAGTACGAGCCCGAGATTTGAATTTACCGATCCTTACTCGCGCCCAAGCTTTAGCCACGCTTATGTCGAATTCTCGTAGCGTCGCAGTAGCCGGCACACATGGAAAGACAACTACATCATCAATGCTCACCGTCGCATTGCAAGCATGCGGATTGGATCCTTCATTTGCAATTGGAGGCACCCTCACTTCATCTGGTTCTAATGCGCATAGAGGTACTGGAGATTTGTTCGTCGCAGAGGCCGATGAATCAGATGGCTCATTTATCGAATACCACCCATTTGCGGCGATCGTTACAAATGTAGAACACGACCACGTCGATTTTTTTGCTACAGCTGAAGACGTTACTAGGGCATTTTCAGAGTTTGCTAAATCAATTTCTTCAGATGGGATTTTGGTTTACTGCGCAGATGACGCGGGTGCTACACATTTAGCCGACTCGTCATCTGAACCAAAGAAGATCTCCTACGGTGCAACTGAGGGTTCCGACCTGCTTATCGATTCCATTAATTTGCTGCCTATGGGCTCCACCTCACGTGTTATTTGGCATGGAAGAACTATTGGCACGATGTCGCTTCAAGTGCCTGGTTTGCATAATGTATTAAACGCTGGCGGCGCGCTGGCTATGGCCCTTGCACTAGGTGCACCTGCAGCCGAAGCCTTAAGTGGTTTAGCTAGTTTTCACGGCACTGGGAGACGTTTCGAATTAAAGGCAACCGTGCATGGAATTAGAGTGATCGACGATTATGGTCATCACCCAACCGAGATCGATGTAACTTTGACTGCGGCAAAGCGTTATGCCGGGGACGGACGCTTACTGGTAATTTTCCAACCCCATCGCTATTCCCGCACCAAAGCATTTATGAATGAATTTGCTAAGGCGCTTTCAATTGCTGACGAAGTCGTGTTACTAGAAGTTTATGCAGCCAGTGAAGCGCCAATTGCCGGGATAACGTCCGCCACTATCGCTGAACAGATGAATAATGGAAGATTCATACCCAATTTCCTTGAAGCATCCGAATGGGTGATTGAAAACGCTAAACCTGGAGATGTCATCATCACACTTGGAGCAGGCGACGTGAATTCGTTGGCCCCAATCATTAGCGACGGTCTTTCACGTCGCTTTAATTAGTGAAATCGACTATGAAAGTTAAATCAACGAGAACTGCTATCGCTATTGCAATAGGTGTTTTGGTATTTGGTGGAGGATCATATTTATTGGGATGGTCAACTTTGTTAACAGTTCGCAGTATTGAAATCATTGGCGCGCCCACCACACAATCTGAAAACTCTCTAATTCGATCACTAGATTTGGAAATCGGCGAAAAACTAGCCCGCATTGATCCAAGAGCTATTGCCACGCGATTATCTGCAAATGGATGGGTTCAAGATTCGAAAGTCTCTCGCAATTGGGTAAACGGAAAAGTTGAAATATTGATTACGCCCCGAGTGCCAGTTGCTCTCTACACCGCTCCGGGTCAACCTCAAGTTGCACTTGATGCTTCGGGTAAATCATTTAAGCCACCGGCAGAGTTGCCGCAAGATCTTCCTCGCGTTTCGGCAACATCAGTCGCTAGTGGATTAGCGGCGATAAAAGTATTTACGGAGTTACCAAGGGAATTTAGCGATGGAATAGATCGCTTAAGCGCCGCACGGCCAACTAATCTCTTGATTTATGGAGTGTTCTCAGGCCGAGATCTACGAATTATTTGGGGCGATGGTCTTGATACCGATTTGAAAGTAAAAGTGATCAAAGCACTTCTGGAACAACCAGAAAACAAATCGATTCGCATGATCGATGTAACAGCTCCACATGCACCAATCGTTAAGTAATTTTGAGTGAATTAGAGATAAAAGTTTCATTAATAAATTAGATAAATAGTTTGAGTCGGTCTTTGCTTTCGAGCGTCTAACGCCTTACGTTGCCACCATTACAGAGAGTAGAAATGTAATTCTCAAGTAGAGGTTTACAGTTCTAAAGGAGGATCTTGTGGCTGCACCACAGAATTATTTAGCTGTTATCAAAGTTGTTGGCATTGGTGGCGGTGGAGTTAACGCAATCAATCGAATGATTGATGTCGGATTAAAAGGCGTTGAATTCATTGCAATCAATACTGATGCACAACATTTGTTAATGAGTGATGCCGATGTGAAATTAGATATCGGTCGTGCATCTACAAAAGGTCTTGGCGCAGGTGCAGCTCCTGAAAAAGGAAGACAAGCTGCAGTTGATCACACTGAAGACATTGAAGAAATTCTGCGTGGCGCAGATATGGTTTTTGTTACTGCTGGAGAAGGTGGCGGTACTGGAACTGGTGGGGCTCCGATCGTTGCAAAAATTGCGCGCGATCTCGGTGCACTAACCATTGGTGTAGTAACTCGTCCATTCTCATTTGAAGGAAAGATTAGATCAGCGCAAGCCGATGAGGGAATTGAACTACTACGTGCAGAAGTAGACACACTCATCGTGATCCCAAATGATCGTTTACTCGCAATCTCAGATCGCAACATAACTGCAGTCGATGCTTTCAAGAGTGCAGATCAAGTATTGCTTTCAGGTGTTCAAGGCATCACTGAGATAATCACACAGCCAGGTTTAATCAATCTTGACTTTGCAGATGTTAAGACAGTTATGACAGATGCAGGTTCTGCACTGATGGGCATCGGGTCCGCGCGTGGAGAAAATCGTGCAACTCGTGCTGCAGAACTTGCTATCTCAAGTCCATTACTAGAAGCCTCAATTGATGGCGCTATGGGAGTTCTACTTTCAGTTGCTGGTGGTTCTGATCTTGGGCTATTTGAAATCAACGAAGCTTGCGAACTTGTTCAGGCTGCGGCTCATCCAAATGCTCGAATTATCTTTGGAACAACAATTGATGATGCACTCGGCGATGAAGTTCGCGTAACTGTTATTGCAGCTGGCTTTGATGGCGGAGAACCGAAGAAGGTGTCGGTACCGGTTATTGATAAAGCAACGCTAAGTGGAATTGCGGATCCGATTCCGGCAAATGATCCAATTTCGGTTGCACTAGATCTTGATGGTTCCGCTCCTCGCAAACGAGTTACATTTGAAGATCTCGTTGCCGAAGACGAAATCGACGTTCCTGACTTCATGAAGTAAAAGTGGCGCACTCCCACAGCGAGTGAGTTAATTACCCATGCTGGCAACATTTACAGACCGTTCTGGTGGAGTAAGCCAGGGAGCCTTTGATTCTTTTAATCTTGGCGATCACGTAAATGATCTCTCAGACCATGTACAGGCTAATCGTGAAATTTTGCAATCTAAATATGGTGCTGTGCAATTTATGAATCAAGTGCATGGCAGTCGTATTGCAATCATTGAAACCATCACCGAAGAAGTTCCGACAGCCGATGCGCTTGTTACCGGAATTGGTGGAATAACTTTGGCTGTTATGGTCGCCGACTGTATTCCATTACTTTTGACATCTCAGGAAGCGGTCGCAGCAGTTCATGTAGGACGACGTGGCTTAGTAAATGGCGTTGCAATCAAGACGATCGATTTAATGCGCGAGATGGGCGCCTCTCATATTCGAGCACATATTGGACCGGCTATCTGTGGGCAATGTTATGAAGTATCGCCAGAGATTCAAGCAGAAGTTCTTGAATTACACCCGATTGCTGTTGCACAAACTTCAACAGGCACCCCCGCACTAGATTTGCCCAAAGCACTTAAGACAGCTCTTAACTCTGCTGGCATTTCAGAAATCATTGAAAGCGGAATCTGTACTGTTGAAAGCTCGGCTCATTTTTCCTATCGCCGCGACGGAGTTACTGGCCGACAAGTTGGATTGGTGAGCTTATGAACCAGCGCACAGAAGATATTGCAACTGCGTTAGCGGATGTGCAGGATCGCATCACTAAGGCAGCAGCGCTAGCGGGGCGTAATCGAAGTGAAATAACCTTGATAGCAGTTACTAAGACCTATCCCGCTTCAGATGTAGAAATTTTGCGCAATCTTGGGATAGAGAATTTCGGCGAGAACCGCAGCGATGAAGGACTGGAGAAGTCATTACTTTTTCCCGCAACCTGGCATTTCCAGGGACAAGTTCAGGGAAGAAAATTAAAAGATATTGCAGTCTGGGCCTCCTTTATTCACTCGATAGATTCAAGTGATCACATCGCTAAATTGTCGCGAATCTGCTCTGAAAAAGACCGCAGTATTTCTCTCTTCTTGCAACTTTCATTAGATGGGGCGCCAGATCGCGGGGGAGTCCTTGCCGATCAATTGCCGAAGTTGGCCGATCAGATAATGTCTAATTCAAATCTGCATCTGGCAGGGTTAATGTGTGTACCTCCAGTGGAATATGAATTTAATCGAGCATTTAACGAAATTGCAGAAGTCCACTCTGGCTTCAAAAGTTCTTATCCCAAAGCCATAGCATTGTCCGCTGGCATGAGCTCTGATTTTGAGGTCGCCATTTCCTACGGCGCGACACATCTACGCGTAGGTAGCGAAATCCTCGGTTCGCGCACCTATCACCCCTAACCTTTACCTATGTCAGCACTTAACAAAATGATGGGCTACCTCGGTCTTGTAGATACAGAAGAAGAGGCACAAGCCGAAGCAACTCCTGCACGCGCCACCGAACGTCCTTCTCGCGAACTTTCACGTGGATCACGTGATCGCGCCGGAGTAACCGTTGTTGGTTCAACAGTTGCAGTTGCACAATCTCTTCAACCAGAAGCGAACTACCACATCATTACTTTGCAGCCACGCTCTTATAGCGAAGCCCGCAAAATGGGAGAGCATTATCGCGAAGGCAATCCGGTAATAATTAACCTTGATGACATGGAAGAGTCGGAGCGCAAACGTCTAGTGGACTTTGCGAGCGGTTTAGTTTTTGGTCTACACGGTCGCATCGAACGAGTAAGCCATAAAGTATTTCTACTTTCTCCTGCAAATGTAAATGTGAGCAGCGAAGATAAAACTGCTGCGGCACAAGCCAGCTTCTTTAACCAGAGCTGATTTACAAAGCAAGGCTTTAGGTAAATATGATTACTAACCTGTTGCTGACCCTGCTTGATCTTTTCAAGTATGCACTTTTTATTCGCCTAATCATTGATTATGTGAGGATCTTTGCTCGTAACTGGCGTCCAAACTCAGCGCTTATTGCTTTCTTTGAATTTATTTACACAATTACAGATCCGCCAATGAAATTTGTTGGTCGATTTGTTCCGCCACTTCGATTGGGTGGGGTCTCACTAGATTTATCTTTTATTGTGCTTCTGATTGCAATTGGCATAGCCAAGAGCATTATCGTTGTAATTCTTTAAGGCTTAGGCCTTTTCCAAAACCGCGCTAATCTGAAGCTCATTTTCTTCTGGGCTAAGTGTTGGATCGTGAGTAAATTCCAGAGCAAGAACTTCATCGCTAATATGTTTAGCGGCTGCTGTTATTGCAGAAACGATTGCGGCATCTGTATTCCAGCGAACCTTGATGCGATCTGAGATTTCGAAACCATCGCTCTTACGGCGCTCTTGGATGAAGCGGATTACTTCACGAACGTTTCCGGCATCAATCAACTCTTGAGAAAGCGCCAAATCGAGCGCCACTGATTCGCCTTCATGACTTGCAACCATCCAGCCACTCTTTGGCACCTCAGTGATTACGAGATCTTCTAGTTCGATCTTCCAGGTGGCAACGGTTGTGGCGCCATTGGCGCGCAACGTCTTTACTAGAGTTGTTGCATCCGTTGCAGCAATTGCCTTAGCAATATCTTGAACTTCCTTGCCGTATTTGGCGCCAAGTGATTTGAAATTAGCCTTGACCGAGATATTTACCAAATCACCGTCGGCATCTGCAATATCTGCGAGTTCGATGACGTTTAACTCATCAGCAATTTGATCTTTCATATCCTTAGGCAGTTTCGCCCAACCGTTTGCCGAAATAAGAGCGCGTTGTAGAGGTTGGCGGATCTTGATTGCAGATTCCGCACGTGCGGCGCGACCTAGTTCTACAACTCGACGGGTCATTGCAACTTGTGCGTTTAAATCAAGATTAATCAGCGATGTATCAGCAACAGGAAAGTCAGTTAGGTGAACCGAATCGGCTGCCTTTGAATCCGCGGCTTTGACCAACTCCTGCCACACATGCTCGGTTATAAAAGGAACCATAGGTGCAAGAAGCTGAGTAAGCGTTACTAAACATTCGTGCAATGTTCCGAGAGCAGCAACATCGCCATCCCAGAAGCGACGACGTGAGCGACGGACATACCAATTTGAAAGATCATCGATAAATCGTGCAAGTGCCTTACCAGCAAGTTGAGAATCGAACTCTTCGTAAGCAGAATCTACTTCTTGGATTAAGGAATTCAATTCACTTAAAATCCATTGATCCATCATTGAGCGATCTTTAACTGCCGGAATTTGTGAAAGTTCAAAGTTAGATGACTGTGCATACAAGGTATGGAATGAAATCGTGTTCCAATATGTAAGAAGGGTCTTGCGCACCACATCGCTTATTGCATCGTGGCCGACTCGACGGGCAGACCATGGAGAACCGGCTGCCAACATGTACCAACGAACAGCATCTGCGCCGTGCTGGTCCATCAATGAAATTGGTTCAATAACATTTCCGACGTGCTTGCTCATCTTGCGACCATCTTTATCCAAGATATGCCCTAAGCAGAGAACGCTCTTATATGAGCCTTTATCAAAGACCAGAGTTCCGATTGCCATCAGCGTGTAGAACCAGCCACGAGTTTGATCGATAGCTTCGCAGATAAAGTCTGCTGGGTAGGCGGCTTGGAATTTTTCAACTGAACCGGGCTTATGCGGATAACCCCATTGTGCAAACGGCATAGCGCCAGAGTCATACCAACAGTCGATAACCTCTGGAACACGGTTCATGGTTTTGCCACATGTTGCACAAGCGAAAGTGATGTCATCTACAAAGGGACGGTGTGGATCTAAGTTGGAAAGTTCTTTCCCTGCAAGTGCGCCCAGTTCTGCAAGCGAATCCACACAGATCTCGTGCTTTTCTTCGCAACGCCAAATTGGTAGCGGTGTTCCCCAATAGCGATTACGGGAAAGTGCCCAGTCAATATTGTTATCTAACCAATCGCCGTATCGCCCAGTCTTGATAGTTTCAGGATGCCAGTCGGTTTGATTATTCTCGCGAATCAGCGCATCTTTAATTGAAGTCGTGCGGATATACCAAGATGGTTGTGCATAATAAATAAGCGCAGTGTGACAACGCCAGCAATGAGGATAGGGGTGCTCGTAAGGTTGGTGCTTATATAAAACCCCACGTGACTTAAGTTCCTTCACCAAGATTTTGTCGGCATCTTTAAAGAAAATCCCACCAACCAAAGGAACATCGGCTAAGAAAGTTCCATCTGGTGCAATTGGATTGACGACGGGTAGGCCATAGCCACGGCAAACCGCTAAATCGTCGGCGCCAAAGGCAGGAGACTGGTGCACAAGCCCGGTTCCATCCTCAGTTGTTACATACGTTGCCAGAACCACAAAATGAGAATCAGGTATTTCAACCAGATCAAGTGGGCGCTGATATTTAGTGCGTTCAAGGTCCTTACCTTTTAGAGTCTTTAGAATTTTAATTTCACCGGTCAGGGCGGAAAGAAGTGGCTGCGCAACTACCAATATTTCGCGATTATCTTCAACAGTTACTTCAGCAACTACGTAATCAACATCTGGATGCACTGCAATTGCGGTATTTGAAACCAACGTCCAAGGAGTAGTTGTCCAAACCAATAGCGCAGCGCCGAGTTCGGCAAGTTCACCTGATGTAATCGGGAATCGAACATAGACCGAAGGGTCGGTAACCGTTTCATACCCTTGGGCAAGTTCATGATCTGAAAGACCGGTTCCGCAACGTGGGCAGTAAGGTGCAACTCGGTGATCTTGCACCAAGAGACCTTTCTTCCAGATTTCTTTTAAACTCCACCAAACACTTTCCACATATTCGGGGGCCATAGTCCAATAAGCTTGATCGAAATCAACCCAGAAACCCATGCGGTTGGTCATTGTCGTAAAAGCATCGACGTGGCGAGTTACTGATGCCCGACACATATCGTTGAAAGCGGCGATTCCATATTTTTCAATGTCGCCTTTTCCAGAAAATCCCAACTCTTTCTCAACAGCGATCTCAACTGGCAAACCGTGACAATCCCAACCCGCTTTACGAGTTACATATTTACCTTTCATGGTGTGAAAGCGCGGGAATACATCTTTAAAGACGCGCGCTTCAATATGGTGTGTGCCCGGCATGCCGTTGGCAGTTGGCGGTCCCTCGTAGAAAGTCCAAGGTTGTGCGCCAACGCGCGCCGCGGTGCTCGCCTCGAATACATCGTGCTCACGCCAGAATTCCAAAATCGAACGCTCCATTGCAGGAAGGTCGATTTGAGCAGGAATTGGTCTCAGAGTCATAAGGGGGAGAGTCTAATGCCCTCATGAAGTTCTAATCGGCGCGCCAACTTCGGCAATTTAATAGATTCGTGCGAGTGGCAAAGTTGGTAGTGCGCCAAAAAGAGCATAAGGTGCGCGGCGTGCCAGCAAAAAAGAAAGCCCCTGCCAAGAAGGTAGCCAAGAAAGCCCCTGCAAAAAAGGTGGCTAAGAAGGCGCCTGCGAAAAAGGTGGCTAAGAAAGCTCCGGCGAAAAAAGCGCCAGCAAAAAAGGCGGTTGCAAAGAAAGCGGTTGCTAAAAAAGCGCCAGTCAAAAAAGCACCTGGTCGTCCCTTTCCTTCAAAAGTTGGCAAGACAACTCTCACAGTTGATGAGAAATCTCAGACAGTTAGCGTTGCTACTGTCGTTGCTCCAGTTGCGGCGCCAATTGTTGAAGAGCGTCGCCTAGTAATGCCCCCACCGCCACGCCCAACTAAGACCGGAAAGAAAGTTGCGCCACTTAAGCCGATTAAGGCAGCGCCTACTCCAGTTACAGCAAGTGATGGTGAAGCTCCATGGTCGGCTGCAGAATTGAAATCTATACGTGCAGAAATCGCTAAAGATTTGGCGCGTTTGCGTGAAGAACTCGCGCTTGTTGAAGCAGAAATGGATGAGTTAATCGCAGAATCTGGTGAAGGCGCCGGAGACGATCAAGCCGATTCAGGAACAAAAACTTTTGAACGTGAACATGAGATGTCTCTAGTTATAAATGCGCGCGATATGGTTTTGCAGACCGAGCGCGCTCTTGATCGAATTGACAGTAAAACGTACGGAAGTTGCGAAGAGTGCGGCAATGCAATCGGCAAGGCGCGACTACAAGTATTTCCAAGAGCTACTCTCTGCATGATCTGCAAGCAGAAGGAAGAGCGGCGCTAAAGTGCGCCCCAGTTCAAATCTTTGGAAAAGGCTCTACACGATTGCATGGGCAATTTGGCTTTTTGATTTTGCAACGAAAGTTTGGGCGCTCAATAATTTAAGCGCCTCCAACCCAACGAAAATTCTTGGTAACTTTCTGCAGCTCACTTTAATCAGAAATTCAGGAGCGGCATTTAGTCTTGCTCAAGGCGCAACGATCATATTCACTTGCTTCGCTATATCTGTTGTTGCAACCATCGCATACTTTGCGCCACGCATCACATCTAAGGGTTGGTCAATAGTTTTAGGTCTTGCCCTTGGGGGAATTCTTGGCAACCTAACCGATCGCATTTTTCGCACCCCGGGATATTTCACCGGCCATGTGATTGATTGGATAGAGCTAACCCATTGGCCGGTATTTAACTTGGCAGATACCGCTATTGTGGTTGCAGCAGGTATCGCAGTAATCCTTTCTATTCGCAATATTTCACCGATGGGGGCTTAAATGTCACGCGAAGCGCGCACGTTAAGTGTTCCTGAAGGCGTAGCTGGAGAAAGAATTGATAGTGCGCTAACTCGAGTTCTTGGGCTATCTCGCACTTCAATAGTGCGCTTACTTGAAGATGGCGACATCACGACCGGTGGCCGCGCAATGGCCAAATCCGAGCGCGTAACTAATGGTCAAGTAATCGAAGTATTAATGCCAGAACCTCTAAATCAAGATCCAATTCCCTTGACTCCACTGGCTGGATTAACAGTTGTTTATGATGATGAAGATATTGTCGTAATTGATAAGCCAGTCGGGTGTGCAGCCCATCCCAGCCCAGGTTGGATGGGACCAACTGTTGTTGGCGCACTTACTGCAGCCGGTTACACAATTTCGACATCAGGTCCTGCAGAAAGAGCCGGCATCGTTCACCGTCTTGATGTTGGAACTAGCGGCTTAATGATTGTCGCGAAAACTGACCGTGCATATACAACTTTAAAAGAAGCATTTCGCAACCACGAAGTCGAAAAAACTTATCATGCACTTGTGCAGGGCCATATGGACCCAGTTTCTGGAACGATTGATGCACCAATTGATCGCCATCCCAAGGAAGATCATCGCTTTGCAGTGGTTGCTACGGGTAAAGAGAGCATTACTCATTATGAAGTTATCGAGTTTTATCGTTCTGTATCTCTTGTAAAAGTCGAATTAGAAACTGGACGTACTCATCAAATTCGAGTTCACTTCTCAGCGCTTAATCATCCGCTCGTCGGCGACACTACTTATGGCGCGGATCCAGTACTTGGAAAATCGTTAGCAATGTCTCGACCTTGGCTGCATGCGTTAGAGCTGCGCTTTAACCATCCCGTTACGAAGCAACCGTTAGTTCTGAAGGCTCCCTATGCACCTGACCTTCAGGCTTGCCTGGCGTTGCTATCCGAAGCCGTTCTCCCTTAGCCACTAACCTTGTGCAACTGTGACGACTGAAAACCCAACACCTGCTGCGAATAAACGCGACTCTTTCGTACACCTGCATGTTCACACCGAGTACTCAATGCTTGATGGTGCCGCTCGAGTCGGAGACCTTGTAGAAGAAGTCGCTCGATTAGAAATGCCAGCGATTGCAATGACCGATCACGGAAATGTTTTTGGCGCTTTCGATTTTTACAAACAAGCAACCAAGGCCGGCGTAAAGCCAATTATTGGTATCGAAGCTTACGTCGCACCCGAATCACGCCATGATAAAAAACGAGTGCAATGGGCAGACGGTGGGGAAGATGATGTTTCAGGAGGTGGCGCATATACACATATGACGATCTTGGCTGAAAATAACCACGGTTTAGCAAATCTTTTTCGTTTATCTTCGTTGGCATCCCTTGAAGGTTATTACTACAAACCTCGCATGGATCGCGAACTACTTTCTAAATATGCCGATGGTTTAATTGCAACCACCGGATGTCCTGGTGGAGAAATTCAAACTCGCCTGCGCATGGGAAATTACAAAGAAGCGATGCGCGCAGCTAGTGATTACCGAGATATTTTCGGGGCCAACAACTTCTTCCTCGAATTGATGGATCATGGAATATCTATCGAAACCCGAGTAAAGGAAGATCTTTTAAAGCTCGGACGTGAATTGAAATTGCCGATGCTTGCCACCAATGATCTTCACTACACACGCCATGAAGATGCCCCCGCGCACGAAGCGCTGCTCTGCGTCCAGTCTGGCTCAACTCTGGCCGATCCAAAGCGATTTAAATTCGATAACGATGAGTTCTATCTCAAGACGCCTGCACAAATGCGCGAACTATTTAAAGATACTCCCGAGGCTTGCGATAACACGCTACTTATCGCCGAAAGATGCAATGTGAAATTGCGCGAAGGTGAAAACTTAATGCCGGCATTCGCGGTACCAAAGGGAGAGACCGAAGATAGTTGGCTTCGTAAAGAATCTGAACGGGGCCTTATCAATCGTTTCGGAGATAAAGTTTCCCCAACGCACATTGATCGACTTAATTACGAACTAGATGTCATGGAAAAGATGGGTTTTCCTGGTTACTTCCTCGTGGTTGCAGATTTAGTTTGGCACGCTAAAAAGGTAGGAATTCGAGTAGGACCTGGCCGTGGATCTGCTGCAGGCTCTTTAGTTGCTTACGCACTTGGAATAACTGGACTTGATCCAATTGAACATGGTTTACTTTTTGAAAGATTCTTAAATCCAGAGCGTATTTCGATGCCAGATATCGATCTTGACTTTGATGAACGTCGCCGCGGTGAAATGATTCGTTACGCAACAGAGAAATATGGTGAAGACCGCGTCGCTCAGATCATCACTTACGGAACAATTAAATCAAAACAATCAATCAAAGATGCAACCCGAGTCCTTGGTTACCCATATGTAATTGGTGAGAAGTTAACGAAGGCCCTGCCACCTTCTGTGATGGGGAAAGATATTTCTTTATCAGGTGTGTTTGATCCTTCTGATTCACGTCACGGAGAAGCAGGTGAATTTCGTGAGCTTTATCAAAGCGATCCTGATTCTAAAAAAGTTGTCGACCTTGCAAGGGGCCTTGAAGGGCTAAAGCGTCAATGGGGTGTTCATGCTGCTGGAGTAATTCTCTCGCGTGAGCCTTTACTTGATGTAATACCAATTCATCGCCGCGAAGCAGACGGTGCGATCATCACGCAGTTCGATATGGGTGCTTGTGAATCAACAGGTCTACTTAAGATGGATTTCCTAGGTTTACGAAATCTTTCGGTTCTAGATGATGCGCTTCTAAATATTAAAGAGAATAAAGGAATTGACATAGTTCTTGAAGATTTGCCACTTCACGATCAAAAAACTTTCGAACTCTTATCTCGAGGCGACACTCTTGGAGTATTCCAACTCGACGGTGGACCAATGCGTTCACTACTACGCAGCATGGCCCCAGATTCTTTTGCTGATATTTCAGCGGTGATCGCCCTTTATCGCCCAGGTCCTATGGGAGAAAATGCGCACAACAACTATGCCGATCGTAAGAATGGTCGCAAACCCGTAGAACCAATTCACCCAGAGTTATCGCAACCTTTGCAAGAAATATTGGGGGATACCTACGGATTAATTGTTTACCAAGAACAAGTTATGGCGATCGCCCAAAAAGTTGCTGGTTTCTCACTTGGCCGTGCAGATCTTTTGCGTAAGGCGATGGGTAAGAAAAATAAGGAAATTCTCGATAAAGAGTATGTGCCTTTTGAAGCGGGAATGAAGGAAAACGGTTTCTCAACAGCTGCCATTAAACGCCTATGGGATGTTTTGATTCCGTTCTCCGACTACGCATTTAACCGTGCCCACAGCGCGGGTTATGGAGTGGTCTCTTTTTGGACCGGATATTTAAAGGCCAATTACCCAACCGAGTATATGGCTGCACTTCTAACAAGTGTTCGCGATGATAAAGATAAGTCAGCGCTATACCTGTCCGAATGTCGACGCATGGGAATCAAAGTTTTGCCACCGGATGTAAATGAATCTAACGCCGAATACACACCACGAGGTAACGACATTCGCTTCGGTCTGGCCGCAATCCGAAATGTTGGCGAAGGCGTTGTTGCTTCAATTAAAAGTGCCCGTGAAACCAAGGGCCCTTTTTCTTCTTTCGGAGATTTCCTAGCTAAGGTCGATGCGCAGGTATGCAATAAAAAGACGATCGAATCGCTCATCAAAGGTGGTGCTTTCGATTCGCTACAACATCCCCGTAAAGCACTGATGACAATTCATTTAGAAGCGATCGATTCGGTAATCGAAACCAAACGTGCTGAAGCGATCGGTCAATTTGATCTCTTCGGTGGTGAGTCAATGACTCAGGTAGCGGGTCTCGATATTGAAATTCCAACCTTCGAGTGGGACAAGGCGACTCTGTTAAGTTTCGAACGTGAAATGTTAGGACTTTATGTTTCTGATCACCCACTTCTGGGCGTCGAACATATTCTGCGTTCCAATACCGATATGTCAATCAGCGCTCTCTTAGCTGATGACAACACACCTGATGGAATGGTGACTCTTGGCGGACTAATCACTGGAGTACAAAGAAAAGTTTCGCGACAGGGTTCTTCTTGGGCAATTGTTAGCCTAGAAGATCTTGAAGGCGCAATTGAAGTGCTTTTCTTTTCAAATACATACAATCAATATGCCTTAACTCTGATTGAAGACCGAGTCGTAACTGTGCGCGGGCGCTTTGATCGTCGAGACGAGCAAGTTCGTTTTACCGCCATGGAAATGAAATCTCTTGATGTTTCAACTGGTCCGGTTGGACCGTTACTAATTTCCCTTCCTGTTTCACAGTGCACCCCACCCATTGTTGATCGCATGAAAGAAATTTTGCGTTCACATCCAGGAAAACGCGAAGTTCATATGCAGATCGATGATCAAGGAACTCTGACGACTATGAAGATTGACGCCTTGGTTACTGCATCCCCTAGCCTGAGCGCTGATCTCAAATCTATTCTGGGACCGGATTGTTTGATTCGAATTTAAATGCGGCACTTGGCTAAGAGGCCAACCGTTAGACTTACCCCATGATTCGTACGCTTGATCTGCGCGGTAAAAGCCTTTCCAAAGCCGGCTATCAGCGTGCTATTCCACGTGCAAACTTAGATATTGCGACTGCCATGATTGCGGTCGAACCGATTTTAAATCGCGTCAAGAACGGAAATGAAGCTGAACTAATTAAATTAGCGCAAGAGTTCGATGGCGTAACTCCACCCGCAATTAAGGTTCCTCAAGAATCGTTAGATAAGGCGCTAACTGAATTAGACCCAGCGGTGCGCAAGGCGCTTGAAGTTTCAATAGTAAGAATTCGAAAGGTTCATTCCGATCAAATTCGAGAAGAAAAAATCACGAAGGTCGCCGATGGTGGCGAAGTTACTGAACGTTGGATTCCGGTCGATCGAGTTGGACTATATGTCCCAGGTGGGCGCGCGGTTTATCCAAGTAGCGTTTTAATGAATGTGATTCCAGCGCAAATTGCAAAAGTGTCTAGTATCGCTGTGGCATCACCACCACAAAAGGAGTTTGGCGGACTTCCACACCCAACGATATTGGCAGCGTGTTCACTTCTTGGAATTACAGAGGTTTACGCGGTCGGGGGAGCTCAAGCAATCGCACTCTTCGCCTACGGCATGGAAGGTTTATCTGAAAAATGTGATCTCGTAACTGGTCCTGGCAATATTTATGTTGCCGCCGCAAAACGTGCACTCCGGGGCGTTATTGGAATTGATTCCGAAGCAGGACCAACTGAAATTGCAATCTTGGCAGATGACAGCGCCATCGCTTCTGATGTTGCAGCAGATCTAATCAGTCAGGCCGAACACGATGTCATTGCAGCAGCGGTTTTAGTAACAGATTCACCCGAGCTTGCTGAATCGGTTATTTCTGAACTAGAAGTGCGCACTGCTAAAACGAAGCATTCTGATCGAATTCGCGAAGCGTTATCTGGAATTCAATCAGCAATTGTTCTGGTTGACTCAATCGCGCAGGGACTTGATGTAGTAAACGCATATGCGGCTGAACATTTAGAAATCCAAACCAAGAACGCAGCAACTGACGCACTGAAGATTCGAAATGCCGGCGCAGTATTTATCGGCCGATTTTCACCTGTATCACTTGGTGATTACTCGGCGGGTTCAAACCACGTTCTACCAACCGGAGGATGTGCCTGTCATAGCAGCGGTTTATCTGTTCAGACTTTCTTGCGCGGGCTTCACTACATCGAATACTCAAAGCAGGCTTTTGCAGATATTGCACAAACGGTAATAACACTTGCAAACTCAGAGGATTTACCCGCACACGGAGAAGCGATGTCTGCCCGATTGGAAAATTTATGAGTGAAGTAAATTGGCCACTCTGGATGCCACTTCGTGAAGACCTCAAACCTCTATCACCGTATGGCGCACCACAAGTTCCGGCACAAGCGACCTTAAATACCAATGAGAATCCGTATCCTCTTTCACCTGAAATTGCTCAGGCTATTGCCGATCGCGTTCACAGAGTCGCCGGTAATTTAAATCGATATCCGGACCGAGATGCCATCGCATTGCGAAGCGCGCTTGCTAATTTTATTAATTCCTTATCTGGCACAGAATTCTCAGCTGACAATATTTGGGCTGCCAATGGCAGTAATGAAATTATTCAATCCTTATTCATGGCATTTGGGCACCGACCTGCCCTTGGATTCACACCTTCTTATTCCATGCACCCACTAATCGCCAAGGTGATTGGAACTCAATGGATTGATGGCGGACGTCGTGCAGATTTTTCTTTAGATATAGCAAAAGCAAAATCTGAGATCGCAACCGCTAAACCTGCTTTAACATTTGTAACTACGCCAAATAATCCGACGGGATCAACTGTAACTCTGGCCGAAATAGAAGATTTAGTTAGCGCCACGGCGCAAGTCAATGGCCTCTTGATCGTGGATGAGGCCTATGCCGAGTTTTCGGATCAGCCGTCTGCAGTGACCTTGCTTGCCAAGCACTCTAATTTGATTGTGATTCGCACAATGAGTAAAGCATTCGCTTTTGCGGGTGCGCGTTTAGGTTATATGGTTTCAAACGTAGAACTAGTCTCTGCGATGTTTCTTGTTCGCCTGCCTTATCACTTGAGTACTTTGACTCAGGCAGCCGCAGAAGTGGCACTGGAATTTCAAAGCGAACTTTTGGGAAATGTTTCTACTCTCATTCAAGCGCGTAAGTCGGTTGTCTCAGAACTTGAAAAGATGGGGTTGCAAGTTGTTCCAAGCCAAGCCAATTTCATTATCTTCTCTGGATTCCCTATGCCGCCCGCGCAACTATGGCGCCAGTTGCTAGATCGCGGAGTTCTGATCAGAGATGTGGGATTATTGGCTCACTTACGTGTAACCATTGGCAATGAAGCCGAGAACTCAAAGTTTATAAAAGCCCTGCAGGACATTCTGATCGGAGAAGGCCAATGAGAACAGCTCGCGTCGAACGCAAGACTAAAGAATCCCATGTAATTGTGGAATTAAACCTAGATGGTGAAGGTGCAATTTCTGTAGATACTGGCGTTCCATTCTTTGACCATATGCTCTCGCAACTTGGCAAACACTCTGGATTTAATCTAAAGGTGAAAACAACTGGCGATGTAGATGTCGACTCACATCACACAGTTGAAGATACCTCGCTGGCTTTTGGTCAAGCGCTACGTGAGGCTCTCGGAGATAAAGTAGGTATCCGACGCTTTGGTGATGCCATGGTTCCACTTGATGAAGTTTTGGTTCAAGCTGCCGTAGATCTCTCGGGCCGCCCATATTTGGTACATCGCCAACCTGAAATCGTTGAATTAATCGGCACATTCGATACAACACTTGGAAAGCACATTTGGGAATCTATTGTTGCCGAAGCCCGCATCGCACTTCATGTTCGCGTATTAGAAGGCAGAAATGCCCATCACGTGTTTGAGGCGCAATTCAAAGCAGTTGCTCGTGCACTTCGTGATGCAGTTTCATTAGACGGCGGAATCGCAGGAGTTCCTTCAACTAAAGGTTCGCTTTAATAGTGATCGCAATTCTTGACTATGGGTCAGGTAATTTGCGGTCTGCCCAACGAGCATTCGAACGCAGTGGTGCTGAAGTTGTCGTAACTTCTGACAGAGATATTGCTCTTAACGCTGCTGGATTAGTTGTGCCAGGTGTTGGCGCATTTGCCGCGTGTATGCGCGGTCTCATCGGCGTAGGCGGCGATGAGATAGTCCGTGCGCGAGTTGCAGCGCAGCGGCCAACCTTAGGAATATGTGTCGGAATGCAAATATTTTTTCGCGATGGTGATGAACATACTGAAGGCGCGCTACATAAAGGCGTTGGAGTTTGGCAGGAAAGTATTTCAAAAGTAAACGCCCCAATTCTGCCGCACATGGGTTGGAATACTGTTTCAATAACAGGAGATAGCAATTTGTTTAAGGGGCTGGGTGATCAATCTTTTTACTTCGTGCATTCATATGCAGCCAAAAAATCAGTAGGCAGCGCGCAGGCCTGGACCACTCACGGGGAAAAATTTCTCAGCGCGGTAGAAGATGGCGCAATTTGTGCAACGCAATTTCACCCTGAAAAATCTGGTGATGCAGGTCTGGCACTTATAAAGAACTGGGTAGGAATGCTATGAACAATTCAGAATACTTAGAACTTTTGCCAGCAGTTGATGTAAAAGATGGTAAAGCGGTTCGACTAGTTCAAGGCGAACTGGCGCGTGAAAGTATTTATGGTCAACCACTCGAGGTGGCGCTGGAATTTCAAAACGCGGGCGCAGAATGGTTGCATCTAGTAGACCTTGACGCTGCTTTCGGTCGCGGCGATAACAGCGCGATGCTTGCCGAAGTCGTGGGTCGTTTAGACATTAAGGTCGAGCTTTCAGGTGGCATTAGAGATGACGAATCTTTAACGCGCGCATTGGCTACCGGATGTCGTCGAGTGAATTTAGGAACCGCCGCACTTGAAAATCCAGATTGGACCGCCCGCGTTATTGCCGAACACGGAGATCGCATCGCTGTCGGTTTAGATGTAAGAGGCCATGTCTTGGCCGCGCGTGGATGGACAAAAGAGGGTGGCGATTTATTTGAAACGCTGGAGAGGCTAGAGCGCGATGGTTGTGCCCGTTATGTTGTAACCGATGTGACGAAAGATGGAACTTTGCAAGGACCAAACCTCGAACTACTCAAAGAAGTTTGTGCTGTAACTAGCCAACCAGTTGTGGCCAGTGGAGGTATTTCATCTCTCGCAGACATTGCAGCGCTTTCTGCATTGCATGAAATCGGAGTTGAAGGCGCGATAGTCGGTAAGGCGCTTTATGCCGGAGAATTTACATTGCAAGAGGCTCTTGAGTTAACTAAAGGCAAGAAATAAATGTCTCTCTCTATCCGCATCATTCCTTGTCTAGATGTAACCGATGGTCGCGTTGTGAAAGGAGTAAACTTCACAGATCTTGTAGATGCCGGCGATCCCGTAGAAATGGCATCTCTTTACAACTCCGAAGGTGCCGACGAGCTGACTTTTCTCGATATTTCCGCAAGTAGTTCTGATCGCGAAACGACCTTGGATGTGGTCCGAAAAACTGCGGAGCAAGTATTCATTCCGCTAACTGTGGGCGGTGGCATCCGCACAGTTGAAGATGTAGATCGGTTACTGCGCGCCGGCGCGGATAAAGTTTCAATTAATACTTCAGCGATTGCTCGACCTGAATTGATTGCAGAGATTGCAGATCGATTTGGTTCACAAGTGCTAGTCATATCTATTGATGCACGAAGAGCACGTACCGAATCTGGATTTGAAGTTACGACTCATGGCGGGCGCCAAAGTGCAGGATTAGATGCATTGGCTTGGGTGCAGAAAGCGTGCGAACTTGGAGCAGGAGAAATCTTGTTAAATTCGATGGATGCCGATGGAACGCGTGCCGGCTATGACATTGGAATGATCACCGCGGTGCGTGCTATTTCAAAAGTTCCATTGATTGCCAGTGGAGGCGCGGGTTCACTTGAAGATTTTGCCGCAGCGCTAGATGCTGGGGCTGACGCGTTGCTTGCGGCGAGTGTTTTTCACTTCGGAGTTCATCGAATCAGCGATGTTAAGAACTACTTGAGCGGGCAGGGTTATTCCATTCGCACCAACGCGACCCTCTAAGGCAGAATGTAGCCATGAGCCTGCACCTGCCAGATGAAGTTGCGGCACGCTTAAAGAATTCCGGTGAATTAATTCCCGCAATCGCCCAAGACTCAAACTCGGGCCAAGTTTTAATGCTTGCCTACATGAATGAGCAATCTCTAGCCATCACACTGGAAACTGGGCGCGCCACTTACTGGAGTCGTTCAAGAGGTGAGCTCTGGGAGAAAGGTGCAACTTCTGGACATACCCAGAAAGTTGTTTCAATTTCCTTAGATTGCGACGGAGATGCTCTTCTTTTGCAGGTAGAGCAAGTTGGTGGTGCGTGTCATACCGGCGATAAAACTTGTTTTCACAATCCAATAAATCTTTCTGCAGAATCAAACGGATAAAGATGAAGCTTGAAGAATTTCGCGAGTACGCCAAGAGTTTTAATGTAATTCCGGTTTACCGCAAACTTTTAGCCGATGGCGAAACGCCTCTTGGTGTTTATCGAAAACTTGCCAAGAGCGGGCCATCTACATTTCTACTTGAATCAGCCGAACATGGGGGAGCTTGGTCGCGTTACTCATTCATTGGCGCAAACAGTCAAGCGACTTTGAGCGAGAAAGACGGAAAAGCCATTTGGGTAGGAACAACTCCAGCGGGAGCGCCAGTTGGTATTGACCCATTAGATGCACTTCGCTTATCGGCATCACATTTGCGTTCACCAAAGATTGATGGTCTTCCACCACTGACTGGAGGACTCGTTGGATATATGGGATATGACTCGGTTCGTCGCCTAGAAAAATTGCCGACTTTAAGTGAGAAAGATATTGCGCTACCTGAATTAGCTTTCATGTTAACTAGCGATCTAGCTGTTATGGATCATGCTGAAGGCACGATCACTTTAATCGCAAACGCAATTAACTGGGACGGTAGCGGAGAGCGAGTTGATGAAGCATTCACCGATGCACAATCTCGCTTAGATCGCATGCAGTCAGACCTGCAAAGTTCATTGCCTGGTTTTGTAGATGAACTGCCAAGTAAAGAGAAGCCAGAATTTTCTCGTAACGTAACTAGCGAGGAATACATATCTAAGATCTTGCAAGCAAAAGAAGAGATTTTGGCAGGCGAAGCGTTCCAAATTGTTCTATCGCAGAGATTTGCTATGGATTGCCAAGCCGATGCCCTTGAGGTTTATCGCATGTTGCGACTCCATAATCCGAGCCCGTACATGTACTTATTCCG
Organism: Actinomycetota bacterium; assembly: GCA_947457445.1. Lineage (GTDB taxonomy): Bacteria > Actinomycetota > Actinomycetes > Nanopelagicales > Nanopelagicaceae > Planktophila. Next base: position 21,002 of record CANGVO010000001.1, read on the forward strand.
CTTTACTGATGGAATAGAAGTTGTTGGATCAAGTCCGGAAGCGTTGGTTAAGGTAACTGGCAAAGAGGTAATGGTTCATCCAATTGCAGGCACTCGTAAACGTTCTGCATCAGCCGAAGAAGATCACCGTTTAGGCGAAGAACTTTTGGCAGATCCAAAGGAACGAGCCGAACACTTGATGCTCGTGGATTTAGGGCGTAACGATCTTGGACGAATCTGTTCTCCAGGAACGGTTGAAGTAATTGATTTCATGCATATCGAGAGATATTCGCATGTCATGCATATTGTTTCTACGGTTATTGGTGAACTTTCATCTGATAAATCTCCAGTAGATGCGCTCTTTGCCGTCTTTCCCGCTGGAACACTCTCTGGTGCACCAAAACCTCGTGCGATGGAAATTATTGAAGAGTTAGAACCAACTAGGCGCGGGCTGTACGGCGGCGCTATCGGCTATTTAGATTTCACCGGAAATATTGATACCTGCATCGCAATTCGTACCGCGCTACTTCACAAAGGCGTTGCATATGTTCAAGCCGGTGCGGGTGTAGTTGCGGACTCTGATCCAGATTCAGAGAATCAAGAATGTCTGAACAAGGCCGCCGCTGTCCTTGGAGCAATTGGTGCCGCAAATAGATTGCAACGAAAATAGATGTCTGATCTAGCGCCTGTGCTCTTCTCAATCATCGCGGTGTTGGCTTTCGTTTTTCTATTGTCAAAGAAATTCAACATTTCGGCGCGTTATGAAAGAAAGCCAAAGGTGCAAACTCCTTGGAGCGCGCTAGATAACGGAATAGATCCAACTGAAAACTCTGGTGAAAAATGAGCGTCCTTGATTCGATTATTGAAGGCGTGCGTGAAGATTTAGCAAATAGGCGTAAACCGCTTAGCGAAATCCATGATCAGATGTCGCAAGCGCCTCGCGCACTTGATGCCCACGCAGCGTTATTTGGCGAACAAATGAAAGTTATTGCAGAAGTAAAGCGATCATCACCGAGCAAAGGTGAGTTATCTAAAATTGCAGATCCAGCAGCACTGGCTGAGCAATACCAAAGCGCTGGTGCAAGTGTTATTAGCGTGCTTACTGAAGAGCGCAGATTTAAGGGATCGTTGGATGATTTAGCGGCAGTTCGTTCTCGTGTAACTATTCCTATTTTGCGTAAAGATTTCATGATTGATGAGTACCAATTTTTTGAAGCTCGCGCATACGGCGCAGATTTGATTCTTTTAATCGTGGCGGCGCTTTCTAAGAGCCAATTAAAAGATTTTTACGATGTGGCAACCGAACTCGGCATGGCCGCTCTTATTGAAGTTCACACCGCAGACGAACTCGAACGAGCGCTGGAAATTTCACCGCAAATAGTCGGAGTCAATTCACGAAATTTAAAGACTCTGGAAGTTGATCCAGCCGCTTTCGCTGACTTGATTCCGCGTATTCCCTCAACGTTGATTCGAGTGGCTGAATCTGGAATTTCCTCCCGTGCAGATGTGGAATTTGCGCAGAGCGCTGGCGCTAACGCGATCTTGGTAGGTGAAGCCCTGGTCACATCGGGTGAACCAACTTTGGCAATGCGAAGGTTATTGGGTCAAGGGTAGGCTTAAACCATGACCACTGAGCCGCAAATTGATCTCTCCCAAATCTTGGGCCATTTCGGACCTTATGGTGGGCGCTTTGTACCTGAAGCGCTGATCGGTGCGCTGGAAGAATTAGAAGAAGCGCATCGCACTTCGCAGCTCGATCCAACATTTGTAGCAGAACTTGCTGAACTTCATCGCACATACACAGGACGCCCCAGCATTATCACCGAGGCTAAAAGATTTGCAGAGCACGCTGGTGGTGCGCGCATAATTTTAAAGCGCGAAGATTTAAATCACACGGGTAGCCATAAGATAAATAATGTTTTAGGCCAAGCACTTCTTACAAAGCGCATGGGAAAGAAAAGAATCATCGCTGAAACCGGTGCGGGACAACATGGCGTTGCTTCAGCAACTGCCGCCGCGTTGATGGGGTTGGAATGCGTTGTCTATATGGGCGAAGAAGATACAAAACGCCAAGCGCTAAATGTGGCACGAATGAAGTTGCTGGGCGCCGAAGTTGTTCCAGTTACATCTGGTTCACGCACATTAAAAGATGCCATAAACGAGGCCATGCGCGACTGGGTTACTAATGTAGAAACAACCCACTACTTACTAGGAACAGTCGCCGGTCCGCATCCATTTCCAACAATGGTTAGAGATTTTCATAAAATTATTGGTGAAGAAACCCGTGAGCAAGTTCTGGAACTAACAGGTCGCCTGCCTGATGTCGTGATGGCATGTGTCGGCGGGGGATCGAATGCAATCGGAATCTTCCATCGCTTTATATCGGATCCATCTGTTCGCTTGATTGGATTAGAAGCCGGGGGAGACGGTGTTGAAACCGGTCGCCATGCAGCAACAATTACGGGTGGAACGCCTGGAGTGCTACACGGAACTCGTTCCTATGTTCTACAAGATGCAAATGGTCAGACAATCGAATCACATTCAATTTCTGCTGGACTTGATTATCCAGGTGTAGGACCAGAGCACGCGTATTTACATGACATTGGTCGCGCCGAATACCGCGCCATAACAGATGAGCAAGCGATGCACGCTTTTGCCCTGCTGTGCAAAACTGAAGGCATAATTCCGGCGATTGAAACTGCTCATGCTTTAGCAGGTGCACTGCAAGTTGGTAACGAACTTGGAAAAGATGCGATTATCGTAATTAATCTTTCTGGTCGTGGCGATAAAGATGTACAGACAGCAGCGAATTACTTTGGAATACCGCTGGATTAATGACAGCGCTAGACGAACTATTTGTGAAGGTGCGCGCCGAAAATCGGGCAGCGTTAATTGCATACATTCCAGCGGGTTTTCCCTCGCAATCTGGCTGTCATAAAGTTATAGAAGCGTTCATAGCTGGTGGCGTTGACGCCATCGAAATTGGTTTTCCATATAGCGATCCAGTAATGGATGGTCCGACAATTCAGGATGCAGCAGTTACAGCGCTAGCAAATGGAACTGGTGCAACTGAAGTTTTTCAGGCTCTGGCTACGGCAAGCGCCCATGTACCTGCAGTAGTGATGACATATTGGAATCCAATCGAGAGATATGGCGTTGATAAGTTTGCCGCAGCGATCTCGGCAAATGGCGGCTCTGGCGTAATCACCCCTGATTTAACAATTGAAGAGTCTCAGGGTTGGGCAAGTGCAACTGTTAGCTCTTCGATCAATCCAATTTACGTCGTCGCACCAAGCACCAGTGATTCGCGCCTGTCTCAAGTAACTTCCAAATGTGGGGGCTTTGTTTATGCTGCTAGTTTGATGGGTGTTACTGGTGCACGTACAACAGTTTCATCAGGAGCTGCCGATTTGGTAGAACGAGTTCGAAAAACTACAACTTTGCCTGTTGCAGTCGGCTTAGGTGTCTCTACTCGCGAGCAAGCAAAAGGTGTTGCAGCTTATGCCGACGGAGTAATTGTTGGATCTGCTTTCATCAAAGCAATGCAGGATGCCCCGGATGAAGCATCGGGCCTTGCTGCAGTTAAAGAATTAGCGATCGAATTAGCAAAGGGAGTACGTGAAGGTCGATGAAATCTAAATTTTTAATTGCGCAGCCATGGATAGGTCTTATTGCAAGACTGATTCTCGGGGGAGTTCTTTTCGTAGCCGGTTATCTAAAAGTGGGCACGCCGGATAAATCTCAAATGGCTGTTCGCGCCTACGAGATGCTGCCGATTTCTATAGCCAACGCGTTTGGTTTGTTTCTTCCATTTTTCGAAGTGGCCATAGGCGCACTATTGATTCTTGGCGCTTTAACACGCGTTGTTGCGATACTCGGTGGAATAACAATGTTCGCCTTCATCATCGCCATATCCCAAGCCTGGGCTCGTGGGTTGAACATAGATTGCGGATGCTTCGGTGGCGGCGGGTCTGTAGCCCCAGAAGACACTCGATATTTACAGGAAATTCTCAGGGATTTGGGTCTAGTATTTTTGGCGCTGTATTTAATTCGTTACCCAATTACGAAATTTTCAATCGATAAGAACCCGACACCAAATGGTGCGGACACTGGAGCAAGAGGAGACGTGGAATAAGAATGTCAAAGGCTAAGAACCCGGCTGGCGGAAAAGATAACTTCACACGCAATTTAGTGATCGCAGTTGTCCTTGGCGTCGTCCTAATCATGTTGGTTCCTACAATTCTTTCCAAGCAGTCTGATTCATCAGCCGCCATTCCTTCTAGCGTCTCAGTCGAAGACGGATATGGAATGGTTTTCAATAAGGAACTTACCGATGTTCCCTTTATTGAGATCTATGAAGATTTCCAATGTCCAGCTTGTGCCAGATTTGAAAGCGTCAATGGAGCGTACGTCGAAGAATTAATCACAACAAAGAAAGCAAAGGTCGCCTTCCATATGCTTTCTTTCTTGGGTGCGGAATCGCAACTTGCAGCAAATGCTGCAGCGTGTTCTGCCGACCAAGGAAAGTTCTTGCAGCTTCATAAGACTTTGTATGCAAACCAACCAAGTGAAAACTCAGGAGCATGGACTTCTTCATACTTCTCTACTCTGGGCTTAGGGCTTGGAATATCAAGCAGTGAGTATGACAAGTGCATTGCTGAGAATAAATACATGGGTTGGGTGAAGAACGTTTCCGAGGAAGGCGCAAAGCGCAACATCAACTCAACTCCAACAGTTTTCATTAACGGTAAAGAAATCGATCGCCAAAGAGCTTACGGAAGCTTGGCCGATTTCATGCTTGCTGTCGAAAAAGCCTAGTTATGGTTGAGTCGATACCAACTCCGACATTGTCGCAAGTTGCTATCGGCCCATTCACTTTTCATTTCTATGCTCTCTGCATAATTACTGGTATCGCAGTCGCAATTTGGCTGGGGGATAAGCGACTTGTATCTGTTGGTGATGCGCTGGGATTGCAATTAAAAGGTGTTGTCTCAGATATTGCGGTAATCGCTGTACCTGCCGGAGTTATTGGTGGTCGTCTTTATCATGTAATCACGACGCCGGATCAATACTTTGGCGCCGATGGTGATCTGCTTGCGATATTAAAAATTTGGAATGGTGGTCTTGGCATTTGGGGAGCCATTGCCTTAGGCGCTCTCGGCGCACTTGTCTCGTATCGCAGACTATCCAAGAAGATGCAATTGCCTTCGTTCGGAACTCTGCTTGACGCACTAGCGCCAGGGATTTTATTTGCACAGGCAATTGGTCGTTTCGGTAATTGGTTTAACGCTGAGTTATTCGGAAGACCGCTAGATACATGGTGGGGGCTAGAGATCCCTTATCAGTATCGTCCACGCGGATTTGGCCTCTTTGAAACTTTTCATCCAACATTTCTCTACGAAGCAATTTGGAGTTCTCTGTTAGCAATAGCGCTAATCAAATTTGGAAAAAAGTGGAATAGCGGTGCGACCTTTTCAATCTATATTGCCGGTTATTCGCTAGGTCGCTTCTTTATCGAATCTCTACGAATTGATCCTGCCCAGGCGATTTCTGGTTTGCGCCTTAATCAGTGGACGAGCGCTCTTATCTTTGCCCTTGGGTTAGGCCTTTTTTATCGTTTGCAACGCAAGCCACGGATATCGACTTCAGCGGAAAGATAATATTCATCAGGTAGGCTCTCAATATGGCTCTCGAAGATGTTTACAAGCGCAATCTCCACCATCGCACCCATCGTGCAGGTTGGTTGCGTGCGGCAGTTCTTGGCGCAAACGACGGTCTGGTTTCGACCGCTTCGCTAATGATTGGTGTGACCGCTGCAAAAGTTGGTGGCGCAGATTCTCAAGGTTTTCTTGTTACGGCTGGCGCCGCCGGAATTGTTGCTGGCGCGATGTCGATGGCTGTTGGCGAATATGTTTCGGTGCGTTCCCAGAATGATATTGAAGAGTCAGATCGCCTCCTTGAAATAGAACATCTTGCAATTGATCCGGATTCAGAACTTCTTGAGCTCCAGCAGATTTACATCAATAGAGGTTTGACGCCAGAACTCGCTTTACAAGTTGCCAACGCAATGCATGATCGCGATCCATTGGAAGCGCACTTGCGCGATGAGTTGGGGCAGTTTCCGCATACTAAAGCGCGCCCCGTGCAGGCTGCGATTGCTTCTGCCGCCGCATTTACATCCGGTGGCCTAATTCCTTTCATTGGCGCTTTCGCACCAACGCCCGGCAAGGTGGCATTTAGCATTGTTGGCTTCACCGTAATCGGATTGGTCTTCACTGGAGTTGTAAGCGCGAAGACCGCCGGTTCAAAAGTTCTTGCTCCTACATTGCGCGTAATTCTGGGCGGTTGCTTCGGAATGGCGATCACTGCGGGCATTGGGCAGCTGCTCCATGTGAGCGGTATCTAACTCATATCCGCCTAAAGCGCCCTTTTGGATGTGCCCATTTGGGCTAACAGTTGCTACCCTTTTGCATCTCGACCTCTACGTCGAAATTTACTTGGGCCAAAGTTGTCCCTCATCAAAACGCAAAAATTTGAGTGTGGACAACAGGAGTGTGTAACAGATGGCCCTTCCATCTAATTATCCAGCGCGTGTTGGTCTTTACGACCCAGCAAACGAGCATGATGCATGCGGCGTTGCGATGGTTGCCACGCTAAACAAAGTTGCTACACACGAAATCGTTGATAAGGCACTTACTGCTCTTCGAAATCTTGAACACCGCGGCGCATCCGGTGCAGAACCAGATAGCGGTGATGGAGCAGGAATATTAATTCGAATCCCAGATGCTTTTTATCGTGCGGTAGTTTCCTTTGATCTTCCCGCAGAAGGTTCCTATGCAACTGGAATTGCATTCATTGCACCAGGCGCAGATGTCCGAAGCGAAATAGCAAAAATTGTTGCCGAAGAAGGTCTAGTACTTCTTGGTTGGCGTGAACTTCCGATTAACTCATCTTCACTTGGCAACACTGCACTCTCGGTGATGCCAAAGTTTGAACAACTATTTATCGCAGGAAAAAATAATGAAACCGGAATTGCATTAGATCGTTTAGCTTTCTGCTTACGTAAACGCGCCGAGCATAGCCTCGAGCTTTATTTCCCATCACTTTCTTCCCAAACAATTGTTTACAAGGGAATGCTCACGACTGGCCAGCTTGAGGAGTTTTTCCCTGACTTAAGTGATGAACGGGTTGTATCTCCTTTGGCGCTCGTGCATTCACGTTTTTCAACCAACACATTCCCATCTTGGCCGTTGGCGCACCCTTATCGATTTATTGCTCATAACGGAGAAATCAACACCGTTAAAGGAAATCGAAATTGGATGCGTGCCCGTGAATCATTACTGGCTAGCGAATTAATTCCTGGAGATTTAAGCCGCCTATTCCCAATTGTAGAAATGTCTGGCAGCGACTCCGCTTCATTCGATGAAGTGCTCGAACTTCTGTATCTCGGCGGTCGTTCATTGCCGCACGCAGTTTTGATGATGATTCCCGAAGCTTGGGAGAATCACACAACCATGTCGCAGAAACGTCGCGACTTCTACGCTTTCCATGCATCACTTATGGAGCCATGGGATGGACCAGCATGTGTGACATTTACGGATGGCCATCAAGTAGGTGCAGTGCTTGATCGCAATGGACTTCGTCCATCTCGTTTTTGGGTTACTGATGACGGAATTGTCGTGCTTGCTTCTGAAGTCGGTGTACTTGATTTTCCTGCAGAAAAAATCGTGCGCAAGGGACGTTTGCAACCAGGCAAGATGTTCTTAGTTGATATCGAAGCAGGTCGAATCATCGAAGATGATGAGATTAAAGATTCACTGGCTGATAGCGCTCCTTATGGAGAATGGCTTCATGCTGGAATGATCAAGTTAAGCGAACTTCCATCTCGAGAACATATTGTTTATCCGCACTCATCCGTAATCCGCCGCCAACGTGCATTCGGTTACACCGAAGAAGAGCTACGAATTCTGCTTACGCCGATGGCTAAAAATGGAATGGAAGCACTTGGTTCCATGGGAACTGATACTCCAATCGCAGCTCTTTCTGAAAAGCCACGATTGTTATTTGATTATTTCTCACAACTTTTTGCACAAGTAACCAATCCGCCGCTGGATGCGATCCGTGAAGAGTTGATTACAAGTTTGGGCGGTTCAATTGGCCCTGAACATAATTTGCTTGACCCTGGTCCATCTTCTTGCCGCCAAATTTCTTTGGCATTCCCTGTTATTGATAATGATGAATTATCAAAGATTATTCACGTTAACGCCGATGATGATCATCCAGGTCTTGCTGCCTACGTTGTACGTGGACTCTTTCCAGTTTCAGGCGACGGCAACACCCTACAAACCCGGCTAGAAGAGATAAAAGTTGAAGTCTCTGATGCAATTGCAGCGGGTGCGCGCATCATCGTTCTCTCCGATCGAAATGGCGATGCTGAAGATGCTCCGATTCCTTCACTTCTTCTTACAGCAGCTGTACATCATCATTTAATTCGCGAGAAGACACGCACGAAAGTTGGATTAGTTGTTGAAGCCGGCGATGTCCGCGAAGTTCATCACGTGGCTCTCCTTATTGGTTACGGCGCAGCTGCAGTTAATCCATATTTAGCGATGGAATCAGCTGAAGATTTGGTTTTGCAAGGAGTGATCACTGGAATAACTCCTGAAAAGGCAGTTCGAAATGTCATCAAGAGTCTTGGCAAAGGCGTACTTAAGGTCATGTCCAAGATGGGCATCTCAACGATTGCCTCTTACACCGGAGCGCAAGTTTTTGAGGCGATCGGTCTTTCACAAGAAGTTGTTGACGAATATTTTGTAGGCACAACATCACGCCTTGGTGGAATTAGTCTGGATCAAATTGCTGAGGAAACAATTGCTCGGCACCACATCGCTTATCCTCCCGGCGGTGAAATCCCAGGTAGTAAGCGCCTGCCTATCGGCGGGGAATATCAATGGCGTCGTGATGGCGAGCCACATTTGTTCAACCCTGAAACAGTTTTCACTTTGCAGCATTCCACCAGATCTAAGCGCTATGACATCTTCAAGCGTTACACCAATAAAGTCGATGAGCAGAGCAAATCTTTGATGACTTTGCGCGGGCTCTTTGCCTTTAAAGAAGGCGAACGCCCAGCAATATCTATTGACGAAGTTGAACCAATTTCTGAAATTGTTAAGCGTTTCTCAACAGGTGCGATGTCATACGGATCTGTGTCGCAAGAAGTGCACGAGACTCTTGCTATTGCTATGAATCGTCTAGGAGCGAAATCAAATACAGGTGAAGGTGGAGAAGATCCAGAGCGCTTTGTAACTATGGAAAACGGCGACTCTAAGCGCAGCTCCATTAAGCAAGTTGCCAGCGGTCGCTTCGGAGTTACAAGTAACTATTTGGTTAATGCAGATGATATTCAGATCAAGATTGCCCAGGGAGCAAAGCCTGGTGAAGGCGGACAGTTACCTGGCAACAAGGTCTATCCATGGATTGCCAAAGTTCGCTACTCAACTCCTGGTGTTGGTCTTATCTCTCCTCCACCTCATCATGATATTTATTCAATTGAAGATCTTGCTCAGTTAATTCACGATCTTAAGAATGCCAACAAAAATGCACGCATTCACGTGAAATTAGTTGCTGAGGTCGGTGTTGGAACCGTTGCGGCCGGTGTATCTAAAGCGCATGCTGATGTTGTTTTGATCTCTGGTCATGATGGTGGAACAGGTGCTTCACCACTTACATCGCTAAAGCATGCTGGCGCTCCGTGGGAATTAGGTCTTGCTGAAACTCAACAGACACTTCTTCTTAACGGACTACGCGATCGCATCGTTGTTCAAGCAGACGGTCAATTAAAAACTGGACGCGACG
>CANGVO010000002.1 GCA_947457445.1 Actinomycetota bacterium
CGCACTCCTCGTGTAATCGATTTTTTCGATCATAGGGCTGACTTTTATATCCGCCAGGTGTACTCGGAGCCTCACCTTTGAGGGCGACCGATCTGGGTAAACCCTAAGACTTGATAGGCCATTTGGCATAACTGGCGTGTTACAGCCATGTAAAACCTTTGGGAGTTCGGGGTGCTCAGATGTTCAGCCCTTAGTAGGCTCGCTCATATGAAGCATGAAATTAGCTTGGGGCGGCGGTTGCTTGGCCTAAGCATCGACTGGCTGATGTGTTATGCAATCGCTTTTGGCCTGATCGGGCAAACCAGATTTACCCTGGTGGTCTTTTTCGTAGAGACCTTGCTCCTAACTTCCCTTGGGGGCGCCACGGCAGGCCATCGGATTGTCAGAATCAAAGTCGTAAATTTCGTAACCGGAGCAAATCCAACACCTTTACAAGCGCTGATTAGAACCGTTCTACTCTGTCTCGTCGTTACCGCAATTACCTATGATGAAAACGGCAGAGGAATACATGAACGACTCAGTGGAACTGCTTTATTAGATCTTCGCAAAACTAGCGTTTAGGAATACGAATTCCTTTAGGCATTGGTCCCTTTGGAATAGGCAGAGACATTCCGCCAACGGCCTTGAAGCGCGCACGGACTTCTCGCATTTGATGAGCAGATAACTTCTTTGGCAACTTAGCCAGATGTTTCTGCAATTTACGAATAGGAACTTGACCGGGGTTATCGCCAACCAAGACTTCGAATACTGGAACTCCAGGCGCGAAACGCTCAGACTTCTTTCGCTCATCTTGCAGCATCATTCGAACTGCTTGAGTGCCCTCGCCGGTCAAAACAATTCCAGCGCGACCAATACTGCGGTGGACCATATCTTGGTTCTTTGTTACAGCAATGGCTGGAGTTGTAACCCAACCTTTTCTAATCGCCATCAATACGCTGGCGCCTGCGCCTATCTGCCCTTCAATTGAAACGTACGCGGCAGATGCTGCGATACGAGTAAAGAAGAACATGGCTGCTAAGAGCGCAATTGGAAGAGTGACGAAGCCAAGATAAATTGGATGACCAATAAGAATTCCGATTGCGATACCGATTGCCCAGGTAATGGCGAATACGCCAAAAATCCCTGCGCCGATCCATGGCTTAACCGATTTAGTTACAGAGTAAGCATCGCGGAAAGTTTGAAAACGAACCTTTTTTATCTTTGGCTCTTTCGCCTTATTCTTCTTAAACATGCGGCTAGTTTAGGGGAGCAGGTGCCGTACCACCAAGACGAGCGGGTGCCCAGCGTTGGCCCACATGGCTATCTGGGTAATTTGCCTGCACTTGGTGAAGTAATTGCAAGAGCGTCTCGCGCAATAATTTCTCACCCGCGTCGACATCGCTACCTTTTTCAAAAACTAGAGGTTCGCCAAAAGTTACATAAATTGGAGTTCGATTGCGTCGTAAATCGCGTTTAACTCCCTTAGTCCAAATTCTTTGCGAACCCCATACGATCGTTGGGATAACAGGTGCACCTGAGCCCATAGCAAGTCTTACTGCGCCAGATTTCAATTCTTTAATCTCAAAACTGGTGGAGATCGTGCCCTCTGGAAAAATTCCAACAACCTCGCCCGAGCGAAGTGCACGCAGTGCTGCAACAAAAGATGCCGATCCATTGTTTCGATCGACATTTATATGATGCATTCCGCGCATTAAGGGTCCCGCCAGTTTGTTGTCAAAAATCTCTTTTTTAGCCATGAAGCGAACTAAACGCCCCGTAGGAAGAGCGGCAGTTCCGATTAGCGCAAAGTCTAGATATCCGATGTGATTCATCGCCAAAATTGCTCCGCCTTTACGCGGAATATTGGAATCACCTTCAAAATGAAATTGCAGACCTAGATATTTCCAAAAAGTTTTTAGAGCTACGATAACTGGGGGATAGACGACCTCAGCCACGAAGTGAACCTTCGCTAGCGCGCGCTGCCAGCGCTTGCTTGTAAAGCCTTCCTGCGCGATAGCTAGAACGAACTAGCGGACCGCTCATCACGCCTAGGAAACCAACTGCGGTGGCTTCATCGCTTAGTTCTACAAATTCTTCTGGTTTTACCCAACGCTCCACCGGATGATGTTTATTCGTTGGGCGTAAATACTGTGTAATGGTAATCAAGTCGCATCCGGCGGCATGAAGATCAACTAGCGCTTGTGATACTTCTTCGCGAGTTTCACCAAGACCTAAAATTAAGTTCGATTTAGTTACTAATCCAAAATCGCGGGCCATCCCAATAACCTGCAGAGATTTCTCGTAGGTAAAGGCAGGACGGATTCTCTTGAAGATTCTTGGAACCGTTTCTAAATTATGAGCGAAAACTTCTGGCTGAGTTTCAAAAATTTGATTTAGTAATTCAGGTTTGGCGTGAAAATCAGGAGCCAACATTTCAACGCCACATCCTGGATTTAACTCGTGAACTTGTCGAATAGTTTCTGCGTATAACCACGCACCTTCATCTGGAAGGTCATCTCTAGTTACTCCTGTGATGGTGGCATAACGCAGCCCCATAGCTTTAACGGACTCGGCGACTTTGCGCGGTTCTTCGCGATCAATTGGTAAAGGTTTACCTGTATCAATATTGCAAAAGTCGCATCTGCGAGTGCAGCGGTCTCCACCAATTAAGAATGTAGCCTCTTTATCTTCCCAGCATTCAAAAATATTTGGACAAGCCGCTTCTTGGCAGACGGTATGTAAACCTTCGCTCTTAACTAGTGAACGCAACCTGGTGTATTCGGGACCCATATTTGCGCGAGTCTTTATCCACTCTGGTTTACGCTCGATTGGAGTTTCAGTATTGCGAGCTTCAATGCGAAGAAGTTTGCGGCCTTCGGGAGCGATCGTCATGCGCTTACCTTACCTAGGGCTTCGTAAAGATACTTCTCGATCACGGGCATAACCTCAGAAATATCTATTTTTCGCCCAAGCTCAGCCGCCATTGAAGTAACAGAGGCGTCATCTATGCCGCACGGAACTATTCGGCCAAAGGCAGATAAGTCAGGAGCAACGTTTAAGGCAAACCCGTGCATGGTGACACCCGATGCAACTCGGATACCGATTGCGGCAATTTTTCTGTCGCCTTTAATGTCATGAATCCAGACCCCAGAACGATCGTCAATCCGAATTCCGTTTATTCCAAATTCAGCGCAGACCTTGATAAGAGCACTTTCTAATGTACGGACGAATCCAACTAATTCGGTTGGCTTAAGTAACTTAACTATTGGATAACCAACTAATTGTCCTGGACCATGCCAAGTTATACGTCCACCACGGTCGACGTTAACGACCGGAGTTCCATCAGTGGGTTTTTCATAATCTTGTGTTCGCTTGCCAGCGGTATAGACCGGTGGATGTTCCAGTAGCAATAAAGTATTTGGGCGGATACCGGACACAACTTCACCATGAATTTTCCGCTGCAACTGAAGAGCTTCTTCATAATCCATTAGACCAATGCGATTCAGGGCAATTTTTGTGATGCTTTTCTCGGCATCGATCGGCGATTGAAGGGGCACTGGTACAGCGTAAAGGTAGGCTGTACTCCTAGCGAATTCAGCTCCTTAACCGCCCGAAAGGCCAAATTATCGTGACCATGCAGAGCGCCCAAAGCAACCGTAAACCGTATGCCATCGCCATGTTGGTGGTTATCGCCTGGATTGTCATCACCGGAGTTTTTGGCCCACTCTTCGGAAAGCTCACCTCTGTCCAAGAGAATAACAATTCGTCATTCCTACCCGAGGGCGCAGAAGCAACTCTGGCTTCAGATCAAATACAACAATTTTCATCACAAGATTCATTTAATTTTCCGGCGCTCGTTCTCTTCGAGGGAACCTTTACGCCAGCAACTTTGGCTGCGGTTACCGACCATGTCAACAAAGTTGGAGATTTAACTTTGGCAGGCACTTCGGCGAAAATTTCCGATTACCTAGCACCGAATCAAGTTATTTCCGTATTTCCTTCGCAAGATGGAAAGGCACTTCTTGCAAATATTCCTCTAGATGGAAATGCGATTTCAAAATTACTGCCTAACGATGAACCCGTTCTCCCCGCAGCAATTGAGGCGCTTCGTGAGGACATTGGACCTATCGCAAAAGCCAACGGTTTCACTCCATATGTAACCGGTCCAGGAGGGTTGCTAGGCGATCTCTTTGGAGCATTCGGTTCGATTGACTCAACGCTACTTCTAACAACCTTAGGAGTAGTTGCTGTAATTCTGATTGTTGTATATCGCTCACCAATCTTGTGGATCATTCCTCTACTATCTTCACTCTTTGCTCTCTCAACTGCTGGTGGAATTGTTTATCTTTTGGCCAAGAACGACATCATTGATGTAGATGGACAATCGCAAGGAATTCTTTCGGTGTTAGTTATCGGTGCAGCAACGGATTATGCGCTTTTGCTAATCGCCCGTTACCGCGAAGAATTGCATTTCACCGATAATCGATTTACGGCGATGCGCGTTGCATATAAAGGTGTGTGGGAGCCAATTCTTGCCTCTGGATCAACGGTTGCAATCTCGCTCTTGATTTTGCTATTTAGCCAGTTAACAAATACTGCTGGACTTGGCCCTATCGGTGCAATCGGCATTGTTTGTTCGATGATCACAATTTTGACTTTGCTACCGGCCCTACTTTTGATTTTTGGACGTTGGATTTTCTGGCCTCGTATTCCAGAAAATGATGGCGATGATCATGTGATGACAGGAATGTGGTCGAAAGTCTCAAACTCAATTGGTCGAAATCCTCGCAAGGCCTGGGTAATAACAGGAGTCGTTCTTCTGGCGTTTGCAGCGACATCAACAACTCTTAAGGCTGATGGAATCGGAACCGTTGATACTTTTACCGGCAATCCTGAATCAGTTGTTGGTCAAAAACTACTTGTCACGCACTTCCCAGGCGGTGAAGGCGATCCGACTCAAATTGTTGTTGATGTCCAAAAAATTGCCGCTGTTTCTGCTGCAGTCAAGAACGCACCTGGAGTAACTGATGTAACGCCAATGCTCGATGGCATGGTGATTCCTGGTCAGCCAGTTCCCGAAACAAAAATCGTAAACGGACGGGCAATATTAAATGTAACCCTGGATAAGGCTCCCGATAGCGTCGAAGCTGGAAATGACATTCCAAAAATTCGAGAAATAGCGAAGTCTGTTGATGAAACCGCCCTCGTTGGCGGTACCAGCGCGGTTTACTTCGATGTTCGCACAGCCAATAATCGCGACAATAAAACGATTATTCCGATTATTTTATTGGTTATTACATTAATCCTTGGCTTGCTGTTGCGAAGCATTCTAAGTGCAATAGTTCTTCTTGGAACTGTTGTGTTGAGTTATTTTGCAACCCTTGGCGTATGTGCTTTGGTCTTTAATCACGTTTTCGGTTTCGCCGGTGGTGATAATTCATTCCCACTCTTTGCATTTATTTTCTTGGTGGCACTCGGTATCGATTACAACATTTTCCTTATGACACGCGTACGTGAAGAAAGTGCAAAAATCGGAACCCGCGCGGGAGTAATCAAGGGTGTAACGGTTACAGGCGCAGTAATCACCTCGGCCGGAATTGTTCTGGCTGCAACGTTTGCGGTACTTGGATTACTCCCTCTCGTGCCACTTGCTCAACTTGGTTTTGCCGTTGGTTTCGGCGTACTGCTAGACACGATCATCGTTCGATCAATTTTGGTTCCTGCGCTGGTTCACGACATTGGACCAAAAATCTGGTGGCCTTCTAAACTTCAAAACAAATAGATCAAACTCGCTAAATGTATTTAGTAATTGGCGCAGGACTTGCGGGTCTAAACGCAGCGCTGACTTTGCAAGATGCAGGCATGCCAGTAACGGTAATCGATGGCTCAGATAGAGCGGGTGGGCGAGTAGCCACCGATGTCATTGATGGCTTTGTTTTGGATCGTGGATTTCAGCTGATCAATTTGAATTATCCAGAAATAAAACGACTAGCCGTCGCCGACGAGCTAGATTTTAGAATTGCACCTCGAACCGTGGGCATTTCTAGTGGAACACAAAGAATTGCAATTGGGGATCCACGTCAGGCACCGTTATCAGTTTTTTCAAAGAAGACCGGTGCTCTCACAGAGAAAGCCTCGTTCATTAGATATTTGGCCACCAAACCTTCCCCCGATGAAGATGTGGAAACCCATCTACTCAGGTGCGGAACCGGTGGTCTGTATAAAAGTGTGTTGCGTCCATTTCTACAAGGAGTTTTTCTCACTGAACCATCGCAAGTAAGTGCAATTATTGGTCGGGAACTAATCGGAAGTTTCATTTCGGGCAAGTCTGGAATACCAGCAGATGGTGTCGGCGTTTTCTCTCAAACCCTGGCGAATCGAATACTAGATCTGCGCCTGAATACTCAAGTTGAGGAAATTCGTGGCAACCGAGTAATAACAAATCAAGGCGAGTTCGTAGCTACCAAAATTGTTTTGGCGACTGATTTGACTACTGCCGCACAACTTCTTGGCGCTAATCAAGTGGCGCCTTTAATTCGCGCAACAACTTGGTATCACGTTGTCGAGAATGCGCCAGAGAATAAAGCGGAACTCATATTAGATGCCGAAAATCGTGGACCCGTAGTTAACTCAATTGTCATTTCGAAGCTTTCAGAGCGATATGCACCTGCTGGGCAAAATTTGATTTCATCAACAACGATTGCTCATGCATCAGAATCAGAAGTTCGTCGCCATCTCGCTTTAATGTGGGGGAGTTCGACGGAAAATTGGAGACTGCTCGCGAAATATGAAATTAATAGCGCGCTGCCTCTATTTGAGCCAGGCAAAGTTTTGCCAAAGAGTTCAAAATTTAATGAAATGATTTATCTTGCGGGAGATTATCGATCCGGACCTTCACAAAATGGCGCACTTGCCTCCGGCAGGCTTGCCGCTAAGGAGTTATTGTTCGATCAGGGCTTGTAGTGCGGTTGAAATATGTGGGTAGTCCCATTGGAAACCAGCATCAGCTAGAGCGTTCGGCATAACTTTTTTGGAACCAAGTACTTCACTAGAAAATCCACCCAGCGCAATCTTCAGCGCAATTGCGGGAGCGGGAAAGAGCGCAGGACGATTCATTGCTCGAGCCAGCGCAGCAGTAAATTCTTGATTGGTAACTGGGTTCGGTGAGGTCAGATTTACTGGACCTGAAATATTTTTCTCCAGAGAAAAGGTAATCGCACGTACAACATCGTGCAGAGTGATCCAAGACCACCATTGCTTTCCGGATCCAAGCTTTCCTCCGAGTCCAAATCGAAAGAGCGGAAGCATTCGTCCAAGCGCTCCGCCCGTAGGATCCAAGACCAAGCCAGTACGAAGTTTTACAGTTCGAACATCACCGGCCAGATCTGCGGCACCTTCCCATTCACGACAAACTGCAGCTAAAAAATCACTTCCCGAAGAATCACTTTCTACAACAGCGCGATTTCCTGAATCTCCATACCAACCAATGGCGCTAGCGGAGATAAACACTTGTGGCTTTACCTCGGCAACGGCTGCAGCGATGGCATTCGTTCCAAGCAAGCGAGAGTTCAATATTTCTGACTTAAATCGTTTTGACCATCGCTTATCACTAACGCCAACACCTGCGAGATGAATTACAGCATCAACACCACGCAGTGCATCTAAATCAACATATCCAGTCTTTGGATCCCAACGAATTTCATCGGGAGCAACGGTGGCGCGACGGACTAGTCGTTGAACTGTATGTCCCTCTGATTTCAAATGCCCAACAAGTGCGCTACCGATAAGCCCGGATGCGCCCGTAATCGCGATACGTTGCGGAACTCGCATTTAATTTAGAGACCTAAATCTGATTCGAACGCTCCGCCTTCGAGGCGCTCTTTCAAAGTGACTAAGAATCGAGCAGCATCTGCGCCATCAACAACGCGGTGATCGTAGGAAAGTCCAAGGTAAACCATCGAACGTATCGCAATGGTTTCTCCTCCATCTTCACCCTTAACAACCATTGGACGTTTTACAATTGCACCCAAACCTAGAATTGCTACTTGTGGCTGATTGATAATTGGTGTGTCAAAGAGCGCGCCACGACTTCCGGTGTTGGTTAATGTAAAAGTACCTCCACCGAGTTCGTCTGGTGTGACTTTATTGTCGCGGGTGCGAGCTGCCAGATCTGAAATCTTTCGTGCGATTCCACCCATATTTAAATCGCCAGCGCTGTGAATTACTGGGACTAGAAGCCCTCTTTCAGTATCAACGGCGATACCAAGATGTTCTGCGCCGTGATAAATAATCTGGTCGCCTTCAACGGATGAATTAAGAACAGGATGTTGCTTTAGCGCTTCACAAGTTGCAACTGCAAAGAATGGCAAGAAGGATAACTTCACACCTTCGCGGGCTTCAAAAGTTGCCTTTGATCGATCACGCAAGCGAGCAATCTTTGTTACATCTACTTCAATGACAGTCGTTAATTGTGCGCTAACTTGCAGAGACTCAACCATGCGCGCAGCGATTACCTTGCGCAAGCGCGACATCGTTACTGTTGTGCCACGCAGAGGAGACACGGCAACCGCTGCAGGACGCTGTGGTTGCGATGCAGGGGATGCCGCAACTTGAGAAGTTTGTACGGGAGCGTTGGCCACAGGTCGAGCTGACTCGACATCTTCCTTGCGAATGCGCCCTCCGACTCCGGTTCCCTTTACGTTAGCTAAATTAACGCCGAGTTCAGATGCTAATTTACGAACAATTGGAGTTACATAAGCATCGAGAGGTTGCGCTGCAACAACAGGCGCAGGAGCAGCAACTGGCGCAACAACTGGAGCGGGAGTTGAAACTGGCGCAACAACTGGAGCAGCAACTGGAGCGGGAGTTGAAACAGGCGCCGCACTACTTGCTCCGATAACTGCAAGACGTGCACCAACTGGAACAGTTGTATCTACCTGTACATCAATTGAAATAATTGTTCCGGCAACTGGTGATGGAATCTCTGTGTCAACCTTGTCAGTTGATACTTCAAGAAGTGCTTCATCGACGGCAACAGAATCGCCAACGCCTTTTAGCCAACGAGTAACAGTGCCTTCGCTAACACTTTCTCCAAGTGCTGGCATAGTAATTATTGTTCCGGCAGAAGAATTTGCAGCAGGTGCTGGTGGTGGAGATACAGGAGCAACAGGAGCTGCAGCAACAGGAGCCGCAGCAACAGGAGCCGCAGGAACTGGCGTACTTGGCGCTGCTGCGCTGTCAGCAATAATCGCAAGCTCGGCGCCAACTGGAACAGTTTGATCTACGCCAACAACAATTTTTTGCAGTATTCCGGCAACAGGTGAAGGAATTTCGGTATCGACTTTGTCGGTTGATACTTCAAGGAGCGGTTCGTCCATTGCGACCTGGTCGCCTTCGGACTTTAACCAACGTGTAACTGTTCCTTCGCTAACGCTTTCACCAAGCGCTGGCATTGTTACTGAGAAAGTCATAACTTTTTCCTTTTCCCTATTTCCGTTGGATTAACCGTGAGCGTGAAGTGGTTTGCCTGCAAGTGCCATATGCGCTTCACCCATGGCTTCGGAAAGCGTTGGGTGAGCATGAATGAGAGGTGCCACATCATCCGCAGATGCCTCCCAGTTAAAAATCAATTGTGCTTCAGCGAGAAGTTCGCCAACGCGCGCGCCAACCATATGAATGCCAAGAACTGGACCATTCTTTTGCGATACAAGTTTGATCGAGCCCGCAGTTCGCAATATTTGAGCTTTACCATTTCCTGCCAAGTCATAGTTAAGTTCGACGACATCAAATCCACGCTCTTTTGCTTGCGCTGTAGTTAAACCAACAGAGGCAACCTCAGGCTCGGAGTAAGTAACGCGGGGAACACCGTCATAATTAATCGGACGTGGATTTAATCCCGCGATTTCCTCGGCAACTAAAATTCCTTCGCCAAAGCCAACGTGGGCCAATTGCAGTGTTGGTATCAGATCTCCAACCGCCCAGATTCCTGGCACGTTGGTTCGGCATTTGTTATCTACCAATACATATCCACGATCCATTGCAATACCTTGTTCTTCGTAACCCAAATTTGCGGAAACTGGACCGCGACCTACGGCAACGAGTAGAACTTCAGCGGTGAAGGTTTTGCCATCTTCCAAAGTTACGGTTACACCATCTGCAGTTACAGCATGAGATTTGAAGCGAACTCCGAGTTCAAAATTAATCCCGCGCTTGCGATAGGCGCGCTCTAATTGCTTGCTTGATGATTCATCTTCTAAAGCAACCAAGTGTGGTAAGCCTTCAATGATAGTTACATCTGCGCCGAATGATTTCCAGACAGATGCGAATTCGCAACCGATGACGCCTCCACCAAGAACGATTACGCTCTTCGGTACATATTCCATCTTGATGGCATGTTCAGATGTGATGACTTTCTTCCCATCAATATCCAAACCAGGAAGTGTGCGGGCATAAGAACCAGTAGCCAAGATGATGTTCTTGCCGGTGTAACGAACCCCATTTACTTCTACGGAGTCCTTAGCAACTAATTTTCCGTGACCTTCAATGTAAGTAATGCTTCGAGATTTAACTAGGCCCTGCAATCCTTTGTGAAGCTTGGCGATGACACCATCTTTATAGGAATTAACGCCTGTCATATCGATTGAGTTAAATGTGGCGTTAACGCCGAAATGGCTCGCCTCGCGAGTACCGTCCGCAATCTCACCAGCGTGAAGTAGCGCTTTAGTTGGAATACATCCGCGGTGTAAGCAGGTTCCGCCAAGTTTGTCCGCTTCAATTAGCGCAACGGATAATCCGAGTTGTGCACCACGTAGGGCCGCCGCGTAACCGCCGCTACCGCCACCTAAAACAACTAGATCAAAGTTGGACACCTGTGCGCGCTCCTTCGTGAACTTCTTGCTCTTTGAGCCTATCTTGCCAGTTTTGCCCTGTGATTACTAAACGGCCCCCGCTTGAGCCAAGGCAACCAATGAACGAAGTGCCACCCCTGTGCCCCCTACTGGCGTATATCCATAAGGCTCACCTTCGTTATAGGCAGGGCCGGCAATATCAAGGTGTAGCCAAGGCAACTCTGGCGCGATAAATTCTTTAAGGAATAGCCCTGCAACCATCATGCCTCCCATTCGTTCGCCAATGTTTGCCATATCGGCAACGGGTGAATCAAGAGAGGCGCGCAGTTCAATTGGCAATGGCATCGGCCAAAATGCCTCACCAGTTGATTTCGTAATTTCAAAGAAGTGATCACTGAACTCTTGGTTATTAGTCATGATCGCACTTGTGCGCGTACCCAGCGCAATCATTTGTGCGTAAGTCAAAGTTGCAACATCGACTATGCCATTCAAATTCTTATTTTCCTGCGCCTTAACTAAAGCATCTCCTAAAACTAACCGTCCTTCAGCATCAGGATTTAGGACTTCAACAGTTTTACCACCGAACATAGTAATTATGTCACTCGGACGAGTGGCGTTATCGCTGACCATATTTTCGGCAAGAGGTGCATAACAGTCGATAGCAACCGGAATTTTCAAAAGTGCGATTGCAATAGTTGCAGCGCAAACTGCTGCTGCACCAGACATGTCAGATTTCATCGCTTCCATCCCTGCGGCAGGTTTTAGCGCTAGTCCACCAGTATCAAAAGTTATTCCCTTGCCAACATATGCATAGGATTTCTTAGCTTTAACTTTTACGGGTGTGTAGGAAATATGAAAAAGGCGAGGAGGATTCGCCGAGCCTTGGCCCACAGCAGTTATTCCACCATAGCCCTTGCTCTTTAACTGCGTCTCATTCATAACCGAAACTTTTAGGCCGATTGCTGAACCGCCCACCTTCTTGATCAAGGCGGTAAATTCCTTACAGAATGAATCTGGAGTTAAGTGGCTTGGGGGAGTGTTTATCAAATCCCTAACTAAAGTTGTGTACTCGCCAATGATCGCTGCGCTCTTTAGGGCCTGCTTGGCATCTGCTTGCTTGGCAAGCGCCGAATGAATTGTGATTGACTTTAAACCCACTTGGCGGTTAACAAGTGAATCAACTCGGAATTTGTTAAACGAATAAGCGCCAAGGAGTGCTCCTTCTGCGATGGCTGCAATAGCAGAAGCTTTTTTAGCGGGTAAAGAAAATGTTGCGCCAACATTGCCAGCTAGGGCTCTGGCCGCAGAACCGGCGGCACGTCGTAGCGTCTCATCTGAAAATGTTGCCTTATGTTCACCAAGACCTGTAAAAACAATTAACTTTGTTGATGTTCCCGGAATCTTTATGACTTCATCGGGTTTTCCGGTCGCTCCCAAATCAGAGAGTGTCGACAACATTTTCTTAGTATCGAGTGCGACATCTCCGCTTTCGATAGTTAGCGCTCCTTGGCCCTTACCGGAAGACTTTTTAAATGAAACTCCAACAACCAGGATTTCATCTTTGATGATTCCATCTGAGAGGTGCAGGGCGGTCATTAAATCTCCTTTTATGGGCCAAACAAATCAGTACATACTTTTAGGGTCGGGTAAGTGTAAGTTGTTGCCATGAAAAATTCACCACTTGCCGATCGACACATCAACCTTTCTGCCAAGATGGCGGATTTTGGTGGGTGGCTAATGCCGATCGAGTATCCCGGTGGTGGCGTTTTGGCTGAGCACGCCGCCGTCCGTGAGCGAGTCGGAATATTCGATGTTTCGCATTTAGGAAAAGTAAGCGTTAAGGGAAAGGGAGCTCTTCAATTCCTAAACTCCGTTTTCACTAACGACCTCGACCGAATTACAGATGGACAAGCGCAATATACGTTGCACTGCAATTCCGATGGAGGCGTAATTGATGATTTGATCGTTTATCGCAATAGTTCAACGGATCTATTCCTAATTCCAAACGCTTCGAATACATCTGATGTGGTTGCGGATTTACTGTCTCGAAAGCCTGCCGAGATCGAAATAGTGAACTTGCACGAATCCTTTGGCGTTATTGCGGTTCAAGGACCACGTTCACGTGAAGTAATAAAAAGTTTCGGTATCAATCCTGAAATGGATTACATGGCTTTTGAACATGTACAAATTGCTGGCTGCCAAGTAATTCTCTGCCGAACCGGCTATACGGGCGAACACGGATATGAAATCGTGCCAAACTGGAATGAGGCAACAACCGTTTGGGATGCGCTAACGGAGGCCATAAAACAATTTGATGGATTGGTATGTGGTCTAGGGGCCCGAGATACTTTGCGAACCGAGATGGGCTACCCACTTCATGGTCATGAACTTTCACTATCAATCAGTCCGGTGCAGGCCGCAGCAACTTGGGCCATCGGCTGGGATAAAGAAATATTCAGTGGTAGCCAAGCGCTTCGCGATGAAAAGGCCAGCGGCACACACCCCAGAATAAGAGCTTTGGTTAGCCAAGATCGTGGGATTCCAAGAGCTGGAATGAAGGTAAAAAACAGTTCTGGCGAATTGGTTGGTGAAATTACAAGTGGAACATTCTCGCCAACACTTAAAAAGGGAATTGCATTGGCGTTGTTATCTCACAACGTGAAATTAGGGGACCATCTTGTAATTGACGTGCGCGGACGTGATTGCATCGCCGAAGTTACTAAATTACCTCTGGTTGCTTCGCACGTTCGATAAATTCAATCGGGGATAGAAACGCAGCTCTTTTCTTTGTTCTGCGCAGAGCGGTTAGAACGGCGGGACCTGCTGAAATAGTCAACACCGTTGTCAGAATTGCACGGGGTATATCCCAGGCCATCGCTGATAGGAAATGAAAAGTAAAGAATCGTTGCAAATTAGTTTGTAGTCCACCTCCAGGAATGAATGAGAGCTGAGTGTTGGCACCAATTGCCCAAGGCCAAAACTGCAGATCCATCAACAACCCATATATGAGCGATGAGGAAATCGAGATGAAAATTAACAAGAATATTTCACTCTTGCCGCGAATGGATTTGAGAAAAGATCCAGCGAATAATCCGATTACTCCAGCGGCGAATAATTGATAACTTAACCACGGACCAATACCGCCGGTAAAAAGAGCCGATGTCAGCATCGCTAGGACTCCGAGTAAGAAACCAAAAGCACCGCCGAAAACGCGGGCTGACAAAATAAGTAAGAACCACATCGGCTCAAGTCCTACTGCACCAGCACCCAATGGTCGCAGAGCGGCGATAAGGGCTGCCAGCATTCCAAGTAGCGCAACAGATTTGGCATCTAGAGACTTATCGCTGAGTTGCGCGATGAGCAATAGGAATGTGAGCGGGATAGCAGTCCAGAAAAAATACTGAGCGAAGTGCGCTGCACCTTTATCTTGTGCAAAAAATGGCCAGGTGAATCCAGCCATAGTGAATATCGAAACCAAGAATAGAGTTAATTGTGATTTGCGAGAGAATCGGTAAATGTCAGGAGTTTTCACTGTTGCTTCTCCATGGCGGCAACAACATCGGAAACTGTCAACCATCTTCGCGGCGACATTACCTTTGAAACTTGGGGTGCAAATGCCGGAGACGAAAGCAAGATATCGAGCGTTGGACCATCTGCAACGATTTCACCTTCGGATAGGAAGATAACTCGATCAGCAAGTTCGGCAACAAGTTCAACATCGTGAGTTGCAATCAGCACTGAGCGGCCCAGTTCTTTTGCGAAATTCTGCAGCAGGCCACATAGCAGCGCCTTAGATTGATAATCCAAACCACGAGTTGGTTCATCAAGGATTAGAACTTGCGGTTGGGCAGATAAGACAACCGAGAGCGCTAGCGCCAGGCGCTGACCCTCAGATAAATCCCGAGGATGAGTTTTTTCATTTACTGAAGGAACAATTCGTTGCAAGAGCGCCAGAGTTGTTCCTTTGGATATTTGATTGTCCTTATCAGCTTGCTGACACTCGCCTAAAACACTTTGGCCATAGAGTAAATCACTTGGTTCCTGTGGAATGAATCCAACTGTTTCGCGGCGAATTTTCCCCTTCAATTCTGTAGAAAATTCTCCGCCGATGCTCGAGCGCCCCGAAGTCGGGTTTTGTAATCCAACCAGCGTTGTTAAAAGCGAACTCTTGCCGGCTCCATTTCGTCCCATTAGGGCCACAATTTCACCAGCACGAACATTTATATTTATATTCTTTAGGGCAACATGAGAACCGTACTTCAACGTTAGATCATTAGCAGAAACCGTAATTTCGCCAGTAACAGCGATTTCACTTTCTAAATCATCTCCAACATTTCTGTATTTCTCACTCGCTCGTCTTACTTCTCTAACGCTTAGTCCAACTTCAGAGAGCCCCAACGCTCTTGCTAGGTGCACAATTGGTGGGGCGATATCGGAATCTTTGAGAATTACCTCAGGCGTATCAATTTTTGCGCTACCGTCGCCTGAAATATGAATTATTCGATCGGCAAAACCAATAACCCGCTCTAATCTGTGTTCAGCGATCACCACAGTAAGGCTCAGATCATGAACCAGCCTGTGCAGAATTGAAAGCACTTCTTCGGCGGCGATTGGATCGAGTGCACTAGTTGGTTCATCCAACACCAAAATTTTAGGATGCATTACTAGCGCACTGCCGATAGCGACACGTTGTTGTTCGCCACCACTCAAAGTGGAGATGGAACGATTACGCAGATGGGCTAGTGCCATCAAATCCAAAATTTCTTCTACGCGTTTGCGCATCAAATCTGGCGCAAGGTTCTGCGCTTCCATACCAAATGCCAACTCTTCTTCAACGGTGTCAGTAACAAATCCTTGAGATGGGTTCTGTCCAACGATTCCCACCAGATGTGAAAGGTCTCCGGGGCGAACCAGTTTTGTAGATATTCCGTCAACGGTTATATCTCCGGCCAAGATTCCACCAGTGTGGTGAGGAACTAACCCATTTATCAATTTCAAGAGCGAGGATTTTCCAGTTCCGGTAGATCCGATAATTAAAACCAGCTCACCTTCAACGATGGAGAATGAAAGATCCTCAAGAATTGTCTTAGTCGAGGTGGGGTAAATCAGAGAGACGTTAGCGAAATTGATCATCGTTTTAATACCAATACGAATGTAATTGCTGCTAGCGCTGTCGCTACAACGGCGCTGTCAATTTGTTGCCACGGTATTGGTCTATACCGAGATCTTTTACGGCTAATTCCGTAACCACGCGCGTCCATGGCGGCAGCCAGCTCGAGAGAACGTGATAGCGAATCTTCCAAAAGTGGAATCGCAATTGATCTCCAGGATGGTTTCTCGTCACCGCGCAAAGCGCGCGCCCGTCGAATACGTGAAGCGCTAAGAACTAATTGGGGGAGTGCTGATGTTGCAATAACCGTGGCTACACCAAACTCATAAATGACTATTGGGGTAATTCGCAAGAGTTTATGTGGACTAGTTAATGAAACTGCTGCACCAAATAGTGCGATAACAGTGATGATTATTAGACCCTCGTGAATTGATGAAAGTAATCTTTCCTGCGTTACAACTCCGCCAACTCGTATTCCAGCAATCCAATTCGGGAGCGGCAATCTGGGAATACTGAATAAGGCTGTACCCGGGATTGGTACACCAATCAAGACACCGACCACCGTACGTATCACCAAGATAAATGCACCAAGTTTTAGCGAGAACCAGAATGACTTAGACCATGGAGCATTCTCGGAAAATTTGAAAACCGAAATCGCGGCAACCGCCATGGCAAATCCAGCGACCCATGCATTATTGGAGGCGATAACTGCGCCAACAATAAGTAAGGACCAGATCCACCATGTAAGCGGATGCAGCGATTTCATTTTCTGTAGTTACTTCTTTAGAGCGGCTGGAGTTGAGATTTCTACTCCGCACTCTTTTGCTGGGTAACCATTTAAACCACAGATCAAACCGCTCTTGGCCGCACGTACTTTGGCTACTTGTCCAAGAACATCAATACCCTGAGATTCTTTCGCAGTTCTTACACATGTAGAGAATGTTTTTTGTACTTTTTCACCTTTTGGAGCATATGCCTTAGAACCATAATCAATGACGAGCGCGATTCGCTTTGTATCCTTATCTGCTGCAACTTTGCCACAGATACTTTTGAAGTCTGGCTTCGCAGAAGGTGCGATAGAAGGAATGTCATCTGAGCTAAAGACAAATGACCAGCCTTCGACTGCGCCATCTTTGATGTCAACTGTTGGACCAGTCATAGCGGCAGTCCAGGTTTTTGCACCGGGGGCCGCTTGGTAGTAACCCCAATAACGCCAACCCTTATCTGCAGCACTTGCACTGGAGATACTTATTAGATTGAAACTTGCTAGCGATAAAATTGCCAAACTGGCTATCGTCTTCTTTACCTTCGAAGTGTTAATCATTTGAGCTGTGAAGCCTCTCTTATATTGAAAGAGTTCCACAGGGGTAGCAGCAATAAAAGTATCGAAATACTTATTTTGTGACTACGCCCCGCAAACCTCGGCGGGTGTTTGTCTTAAACCACTTTTCCTTTAGGTAATCCGACTTAAGCGCTAGGCGCTCTTACGGTTGCGGGTCAGCGTCGGATTTGCACCGACTTCCCCTAAAAAGAAAGCTACTTAATATTGAATTGTCTTACTTTGTTCCTACACGCGAACCAAACCATATCGGTCGCCCTATGGCAACTCACCACGCGACTCTTGACCGTGTATGTATGGTGTGGGCATGGAATATAGACGCCTCGGCAGTTCTGGAATGTATGTATCTGAAATTTCATACGGCAATTGGATTACTCACGGTTCGCAAGTTGAAGCAGAAGCGGCGATTAAGTGTGTCCGAACCGCTTATGACTTGGGAATAACGACTTTTGATACCGCGGATGTATACGCGGCAACTAAAGCGGAATCCGTACTTGGTAAAGCGCTTAAAGGAATTAAGCGCGAATCCTATGAATTATTTACAAAGGTTTATTGGCCAACAGGCTCTGGAAAAAATGATCGAGGGCTTTCTCGAAAGCACATTATCGAATCTTGTAATGCATCACTCAAGCGTCTAAATACCGACCATATTGATCTCTATCAGATGCATCGTTTCGATTATGAAACGCCCCTTGAAGAATCACTGAGTGCATTCGATGACTTGATCAGATCTGGGAAAGTGCACTACATCGGCTTCTCAGAATGGAACGCTAAGCAGATCAGTGAAGCTTTGAAAATTCAAGATGCCAAGGGATACAACCGCTTTGTTTCAAGCCAGCCACAATATTCGGCTCTTTGGAGAGTAATTGAAAGTGAAGTTGTTCCACTAAGTGCCAAAGAGGGGATTGGACAAATTGTTTGGTCGCCGATGGCCCAGGGCGTCTTAACTGGAAAGTATTTACCAGGAAAGAAACCACCTGCCGGGTCACGTGCGACTGATAAAAAATCTGGCGCTGACATGATTTCTCGCTGGCTGCGCGATGACGTCTTAAGCGCAGTGCAAAAATTGGATCCGATTGCAAAGAGTTTGGATTTAACAATGGGCCAATTGGCTATTGCGTGGGTGCTTCAAAATCCAAATGTTTCGAGTGCGATTATGGGCGCCACTAAACCTTCACAGGTGAAAGAAAATGTGAAGGCGGCAGGAGTAAAGCTAACGCCAGATGTAATGACAGCAATCGATAAGGCTCTTGGCTCAATTCCGACCACTGATCCGAAAGAGACTAAAAGCCCTAATCCGCGCGCTTAACTTTTAAACTTTGTCGCCAGTTTTTACTTGCGGCTTTGGAGCGCGCATACGTCTCATCTGAGTCGAACGCAACCATCCGTAAAGACCAAGTCCTTTTGTGCTCTTATCTGGAAAACGTTTAGAGACTTCAGTTTTGATTTTGCGGGAAAGAAAGAGTCCATCGATTATCGAATAGAGCAGAACGCTGTACATAATGACGATCCCTGCAACAGCGAATGCTCCAACTGGAATCAATGATAAAACAAGAACAAAACCGATTACTGGTAAGAAGTATTCGCCAATTGAACGGCGCGAATCAACATAGTTTCTAACGAATTTCTTTTCGGGACCGCGGTCGCGAGCAGGCAAGGCATTTTCATCTCCGCGAAGATAGGCGGCGCGCTGTGCAATTCGAGCGTTACGTGCTGCATCTTTTGCACGTTGCTTCTCTGCCTTAGATGATGCTGGGGCTAACGATGAAATTTTATTTGATGCTTGTGCTTCTTTGCGCTTTGGAGTCGGGCGCCCCTTTTTCTGTGAGCTTTCTTCGATATTGGTCATGGCGCAAACTATAGAGCGAGCATCTGCTCAAGCGCTAACTTTGAAAAACGAGCGACATCTGGTGCAACTTTGATCACATTGACTTCGTGGCCGGCAACCAGCGATTCCATAGCCCAGACCAGGTGAGGCAGATCGATTCGGTTCATAGTTGAGCAATAGCAGACTGTTTTATCAAGGAAGAAAATCTCTTTGTCGGGATGGGCTTTAGCCAACCGGGAAACCAGATTCAACTCGGTACCGATTGCCCATTTACTTCCGGCGGGCGAGGTAGCCACAGTGTTAATAATCATCTCGGTGCTTCCGACTACATCTGCGATAGATACCACTTCGTTTTTGCACTCTGGGTGCACTAACACCTGTACACCCGAAACGCGCTTGCGTACTTCATTCACGGAATCGACCGAGAAGCGCCCATGCACGGAACAATGACCGCGCCACAAAATAACTTTCGCCGAACGAATCTGATCGGCGCTGAGTCCGCCCATTGGTTTCCAAGGGTCCCAAAGAACGCAGTCATCTAGGGATAATCCAAGTGAAAGCACTGCGGTATTTCGACCTAAGTGTTGATCAGGTAGGAAAAGAATTTTCTCGCCTTTAGTCAGCGCCCACTCCATAGTTTTCTTGGCATTTGAAGACGTGCAAATCGTTCCACCATGTTCTCCAGTGAAACTCTTTATCGCCGCCGAAGAATTCATGTACGTAACCGGAATTGTCTTGCTAGATACTCCTACTGAAGTTAAATCTTCCCAACACTTTTGGACTTGATTTGCTGTAGCCATATCCGCCATCGAACAACCCGCGGCAAGATCCGGCAGGATAACTTTTTGGTTTGCGGAAGTTAAAATGTCCGCACTCTCTGCCATGAAATGCACGCCGCAGAAAATTATGTACTCTGCTGAGGATTGCGCTGCGGCTGCTTGCGCCAATTTAAATGAGTCGCCAGTTATATCTGCAAAAGCTATAACTTCATCTCTTTGATAGTGATGACCTAAAACCAGAGCACGAGATCCAAGAGCCGAACGTGCCGCTTCTGCGCGCGCCACTAAATCTGGATCGCTCGCTGCAGGGAGTTCACCGGTGCACGAAACGCCTCTCTCAGATGCCAAGTCGCTGCCCTTACCCAACAAGAGCAAGTTTGTTAACGAGGTGAGGCCAGATGTGGACATGGACACATTCTCGCGCATATTTGGCGTTGCTGTCGCATCGACGGGGAGAGGAAGGTAGGCTTGGCACATGACTACTGAGACAACAACCAGCACATCAATTGCCCTTACTGACGTAGCCGCCGCTAAGGTGGCCGCTCTTCTTGCGCAAGAAGGCCGCGATGATTTGTACTTACGTGTTGCAGTTCAACCAGGCGGATGCTCTGGTCTTCGCTACCAACTCTATTTCGACGATCGAAATCAAGAAGGCGATATCGCCCGCGAATTTGGTTCAGTCAAAGTTGTTGTCGACAAGATGAGCGATCCATATTTGATGGGCGCGACCATTGATTTTGTTGACACTATCGAGAAGCAAGGATTCACAATCGATAATCCACAAGCACAAGGTTCTTGCGCATGTGGCGATTCATTTAATTAAAGTTTCAAACTTAATTTAAATTGATGAAAATCGGCGTAGCTGGCTCTGTCGGTCTTGACCATTTAATGACCTTTTCTGGCAAATTCACCGATTCGCTTGTTGCTGGTTCACTGGAAAAAGTTTCACTTTCTTTCTTGGTGGATGGATTGTCAGTTCGCCGAGGAGGGTGCGCTGCAAATATCGCATTCGGAATGGGCTCACTCGGTTTAAATCCAATTCTTATCGCCGCCGTTGGAATTGATTGGCCAGATTATGACGCTTGGCTTTCGCGCCACGGAGTAGATACCTCGCATGTATTGGTTTCGAAAACACTTCATACTGCGCACTTCATGGTGACGACTGATACCGAGCTAAATCAGATTGCATCATTCTTCCCTGGCGCGATGTCAGAGGCTCGAGACATTGAGTTAGCGCCGATTATGGAGAAGACCGGCAAATTAGACCTAATTGTTATTTCACCCGATGATCCTGAAGCAATGCTGCGTCACTCTGAAATTGCGCGCCAGCAAGATATAGCCATCGCTGCAGACCCTTCACAACAAATGGCCCGCATGAGTGGCGAAGATATTAAGTTGCTTATAACTGGTGCAACCTATTTATTTCTTAATGAATATGAGTTGGCACTGGCAATTCAAAAAACTGGATGGAGCGATCGCGAGATTTTGGAGCAAGTCAAGTATCGGGTTGTAACTCTAGGTTCAGAAGGTGCACGTATCGAATCACGCGACGGTGCAACCATTAAGGTCAAATGTCCTAAAGAGAAAGCGAGAGTTGATCCAACTGGCGTCGGCGATTCATTTAGATCAGGGTTTATTGCAGGGTTGGCTTGGGGGCTAAGCCACGAACGTTGTGCTCAATTAGGCTCCATGATTGCAACATATGTAATCGAAACAACAGGAACTCAGGAATATAGATTTACTTCAGCAGAATTTGTACAGCGATTTAGCGAAGCATATGGCGCTACCGCTGCCGCTGAGATTGAACAGCACTTACCAAAGCTTTGATAAGTCCCGCAACTTCTGAACTGGTTGTTTCTGAATGAATGGCAATGCGAACGTTTCCATCGGTAGGCAAACCCATCGCAGATAAAACATGACTTGGCTGCAGATTCATAGCCGTGCAAGCCGATCCTGAATCAACGGCAAAGCCTTGGCGATCTAATTCCCTAACCAATTCCTCCCCATTAACACCCGGAATAACGATCGAAGTTAGGTGTGGCATCGATGTTTTTAGATCTCCAGCAATTAAAACATCTGGAATTGCTGAACGAATTCCGGAACGGAATTGTTCTGTTAATTCTCTTGTGGCTACCTCCTCGGGCTGGAAATTCTCTAGTGCAACCGCGCTGGCTAAAAGCAGCGGAAGAGAATATGTTCCATAAGTTCGTCGAGCCGCCGAAATATGGGGGAGAGGATTCTTCCAATTTGCTGCGCTGTTGATCGCAATAATTGCGAGCCCGGCAGGGCCGTTCCAAGCCCGAGAATCAAAAGCGGCGGTGTCCCATTTTGCGGGCAAACCAATTCGTGAACCAGATGTCGTTGCATCGATAGCGATCAATAAATCGGTTGGCATTTGGTCTGGCAAGTCATTGATGGCTCCGCTTTCACCATTTGCTAACTGAAATGCAAGAACCGAATTAGGTAGAAACTGTGTTGTTGCAAAATTTAATCTTCCATCGGCAGATAAAGGTATTTCGAAAATTTCCCCGTCGTGTGATCTAACGGTTGCGATAACACCACTGCGATCGCCGGCACCATAAAACAACTTTTTACCGCTATTTAAAAGCCCGCCTAATGAAAGAAAGTAGCTAAGGCCCACTTCACCTGTTACTTCAATTTGATCTGGGGAAAGTCCAAGTCGATCCGCAATGGCGGAAAGGGCGTTGCTTCGCAGGATTGCTGCTTTACCTGGATGTTGACCAATCTTCTTCGGATCAGCCCAGCCGGAATCAATGGCAGCCAAAAGCGCCTCGCGGGCTAGCGAATTAAGTGCTGCCTCGGATTGAAAGTTTCCTGTGATTGGAACCACCCCGTTAACGCTACTAGCCAATGCGCGGAAGAGGGAAATACAGCACTATCCTTAGGCTCATGTCTGCCAAAGATCTTCGCTCGAAACTAAGACTTCTCCTGCTCGCTCCACTGGCTCTTGCCTTAACTGGATGCGCAAAGGTGTCAGGACTCGGTTTTGAAGAAGGTTTATCGAGTGTAAACGATATCTCGCTCTCACTCTGGTCGTGGTCTTGGATTGCGGCAGGCGTCGTTGGCGTATTTACGTTAATTTTGATTTTATGGCCGGCGGTATTTCATCGCGCGAGTGCCAGCAAAGGTGAATTTCCGAAACAAACTCAATACAACGTACCTGTTGAAATTGCCTACACAATTATCCCATTCATCATTGTGGCGGTTCTGTTCTACTTCACCGCGGTTAAAGAGACAAAGATCGTAGAAAAAACCACAACTTACGCGCACGAGATTACCGTTGAGGGAATTCAGTGGTCGTGGCAGTTTGGTTATCCGGAAGCAGGCCCTAAAGCGGTATTAACTGGTACTCCTGCTAATCCACCAACGATGGTTGTTCCTCTTGGCGAGAAAGTTCGATACACAATTACTTCTAACGACGTGGTTCACGGATTCTGGATTCCGGCTTTTATGATTCAGATGCAGAATTTGCCAGGAGTTACCAACAGCCTTGAATTTACAGCTAACAAACTTGGAACCTATCCGGGCCGTTGCAATATTTTATGTGGAAGAAATCACGCGCAAATGCTTTTCACGGTAAAAGTAGTTACCCCGTCTGAATACAAGGCTTATCTAGAAACTCTGAAGGCGAGCAACGCATGACAACTTATGCAGAACGTCCGACTATCGATGCAACCGCAATTGCACCGTCTGCTAAAGGTAAGAATTTCGTAAAGTGGATAACCTCAACCGACCATAAGACAATCGGCTATCTCTACCTGATGACCACATTTGCGTGGTTCTTGGTTGGGGGGCTATTAGCTTTGGCTTTGCGTGCAGAACTTTCTCGCCCAGGTATGCAGTTCCTCAGTAACGAGCAGTACAACCAAATCTTCACAATGCACGGCACCATAATGCTTTTGATGTTTGCAACACCACTTTTTGTTGGCTTTGCCAACGTAATCATGCCGCTTCAAATCGGTGCAGCTGATGTGGCTTTCCCGCGTTTGAATATGCTTTCGTTTTGGCTCTTCTTCTTCGGAAGCCTCACTGCTGTTGCAGGTTTCTTAACTCCTGGCGGGGCTGCATCTTTCGGGTGGACTGCATATGCACCACTTGCCAACTCAACTTATTCTCCTGGTATCGGTGGAGATCTTTGGGTAATTGGATTAGCCGTTTCTGGTCTCGGAACAATTCTCGGTGGCGTTAACTTCATTACAACTATTTTTACAATGCGCGCCCCTGGAATGACTATGTTCCGTATGTCGATCTTTTCTTGGAACGTACTTTTAACTTCGATCTTGGTTCTTCTCGCTTTCCCACCACTGGCCGCAGCTCTGCTTGCTCTGGAATCTGATCGAATCTTTGGTTCACATATATTTGATCCGGCCAATGGCGGAGCGATGCTGTGGCAACACTTGTTCTGGTTCTTTGGGCACCCAGAGGTTTATATCTTGGCGCTTCCTTTCTTCGGTATTGCAACTGAAATTTTGCCAGTCTTTAGCCGCAAGCCAATCTTTGGTTATAAGGGTTTGATCGCTGCAACGATCGCTATCTCAGCGCTTTCTGTTGCGGTATGGGCACACCATATGTTTGCCAGCGGTCAAGTTCTATTGCCGTTCTTCTCATTCATGACATTCTTAATCGGTGTTCCGACCGGCGTTAAATTCTTTAACTGGATCGGCACCATGTGGCGCGGCCACGTAACATTTGAAACGCCAATGCTTTGGGTAATGGGATTCTTGGTTACGTTCTTATTCGGCGGTCTAACCGGAATCATTTTGGCTTCGCCTCCAATGGATTTTGCAGTCTCTGCTTCCTACTTTGTGGTTGCGCACTTCCATTACGTTCTTTTCGGAACCGTGGTCTTCGCGATGTTCGCTGGTTTCTACTTCTGGTGGCCAAAGATGACCGGTCGCATGCTCAACGAGCGCCTCGGCAAGATTCACTTCTGGACTCTCTTCGTGGGATTCCACACAACGTTTTTGATTCAGCACTGGCTAGGTATTAAAGGATTCCCGCGTCGTTACTCTGACTATCTAGCAACTGATGGTTTTACCGGCATGAACATGATTTCAACAGTTGGTTCTGGCCTTCTGGCGCTATCAATGATTCCGTTCTTCGTAAACGTTTGGATCACTCGCAAGTCCTCACTTGTTAATTGCGACGATCCTTGGGGTTATGGCTCATCTCTCGAGTGGGCGACTTCATGTCCACCACCACGACACAACTTCCTTACGATGCCGCGAATTCGTTCCGAGCGTCCTGCCTTTGATCTACACCATCCTCACATTAAGACTGAAGGTCACTAATGAAAACTAACTGGCAACTCTTTGGTGGTCTTAGCGTTTTTTATGTAATCATGGCTGTTATTTACCACTACGTAGGTGGCGAAGCGGTCGGCATAACCGGAATGATTCTGGCTGCATGCCTAGCCGGAATGGTCGGCTTTTATATTTGGTTCACCCAGAAGCGAATCGGACAGATTTTGCCCGAAGATCGCCCAACCGGAGAAATTGCAGATAGCGCTGGAGAGCTCGGTTTCTACAGCCCTCATTCTTGGTGGCCTTTGCCAGTTGCACTTAGCGCTATGGCGTTAGGTCTTTCGCTAATTGTGGGCTGGTGGCTAACTCTTATCTCCTTAGGTGCTTTGGTAATCAGCATTATCGGATTCGTAACTGAGTACGAAAAGCCACTATCTGAAAACGCATCTCACTAGATTCATTCTGTAATTTAAATTATGGATCCAATACGCGCCGAGATTCTAGATGTTGCTGATCCGCGCATTGCAGCGGCTCGAATAGTTATCAACGCTCCATCGCAGCAAATCTTTGACCTAATTGCAGATGCGCGCTGCCACCCTCTCTTTGACGGATCCGGAACTCTCCAGGGCAGTATTTCAGGACCAATTCGCTTGCACCTAGGTGCGAAATTTGGCATGGCGATGAAAATCAAGGTGCCATATCGCATCACAAATACAGTGGTAGCTTTTGAAGAAGGTAAGAAAATATCTTGGTGCCATTTAATGAAGTGGACCTGGAGTTATGAATTAGTTGATCTTGGAAATGGAAGCACTCAAGTTACCGAAACATTTGACGCACATGACATCCCATGGCTTGCCAGTAAGTGGCTAGATGCCACGGGCGTTATTAAGCAAAACCCAAAGTGGATGGCCAAGAGTTTGGTGCGACTTAAGGCGACCTGCGAAAGTAATTAGTGGTGTTCGATCTCTTTAAGATCTTCGGCAGTAACCTTTGGAACAGCAACAGCATGCGCTTTACTCAAACGAGCACGTAGTTTGTTCTTTAGGACACCTGGGCGTCGAACTCCACGTAGATCATTTTCTTCCAGTGCAAGTGGTGGCATCTGCTCATGTTGTGTAAGCAACCAAGCCTTCTCCGGAGAAATTGGTTCGTGAACTTCTACAAATTCGCCATGCGGCATCATGACCAAGCGGCCGGTTTCGCGACCATGCAAGACAAGATCACGGTCTGCACGCTGTAGCGAGAGACATAGACGCTTAGTGATCACAAATGCCAATGGAGGAAGTACGAAGATGCTGATGCGCGAGAACCACATAATCTGATTAATAGTCAGATCAAAGGTGATCGCAATAATGTCATTACCACCGTTAATCAGAGCAACCAACATAAATGTCAGCGACATGACGCCAAGCGCTGTACGGTTTGGCGCATTTCGTGGGCGATCTAGCAAATGATGCTCGCGCTTATCACCAGTCATCCAACTTTCGATAAATGGATAGAGTGCCATTCCGGTAAACAAAATTCCCGGAACAATTAAACCTGGAATCAAAATGTTCCAAGAAATTGTGTGTCCAAATGCATGTGTTTCTAGTGGGGGAGCCATGCGTACTAATCCATCAAGCCAACCCATATACCAATCGGGTTGAGAGCCAGCAGAAATCTGTCCTGGTGTGTAAGGACCGTATAACCAAATTGGGTTAATAGAAGCAACAGCTCCAAG
>CANGVO010000003.1 GCA_947457445.1 Actinomycetota bacterium
CAAAACCGAGTGATGACATACATGCTGCATGTGTTGCGCCTAAATATCCGCAACCAATTACCGATAGCTTCATGGGTTGGAGTCTATGACACCTTCTATTTGATTTCACCGCACGGATTTTCCGCGGCGGTACGAGTCTTAAATTTATCTACAATTTCAGGCTTGGCCGAAGTGGTCGCGCTGGCAGAAGGGGAAGGTGTAACCAAATCAACAAGTGCGGCATCATCACGAATTCGAGTCCAAAGGTCTGCGCTCAACGTTTGATCCCAGATCACGACAGAACCGATTCCAGGCACATTTCCATTTGCATTTGAAAGTGGAACGGTCAAAGTACGAACATTTCCTGAAGATAATCCACGCATCTGTTTTGCCAATTCAAGAAGATCACCCTCATTTAAGTTCTCATCTAATTTGATTGTTGAGATTGCGGCATTCATGAAGTTCACTAATTTGATTGGATTTAGAAGTACACCGGAGCTAGTTGCCTTCTTCAAAACAGAACTCATAAATTGTTGCTGACGTTGCATTCGCCCAATATCACCGCGGCCATCAAAATCTCGAGTTCGTACATATTTCAGAGCTTCAATGCCATTTAATGTGTGAGTTCCAGCGGCAAGAACCAAATGGCTCTTTGGGTCATCGATATCAACTTTTGTACAAACATCGATACCGCCAAGTGCATTAACAATTCCCGCAAAACCAGCAAAACTAACTTCAATGTAATGATCAATCTTTAAATTAGTTTCGCCTTCAATTGTTTGAATTAAGAGTGGTGCTCCACCGAAAGCAAAGGCTGCATTTAACTTATTCTGGCGATCAGGGATTTGGGACTTTCCATCTGTACTTAAATGTGCCGGAATCGTTACAAGGCTGTCACGTGGGAGTGAAACCACATATGCCTTGTCTCGACCTTTACTTATATGAACTAGCAACATTGTGTCTGATCGACCACCTGCCGCTGTCTTGGTCGAACCAACGCGCAGATCTTTCATCTCTTGCTTGGTTAGACCTTCACGAGTGTCAGAGCCCACCAATAAATAATTGAGCGCTTTAGAAGTTTTTTCAGGACGATCTTCGAGGCCAGAAAAAACACTGATTCGCGCGATCTTTCCGCTTACTTGGCCAAGTCCAAACCAAGACGCAGAGGCAAGAACGACAACACCCACAGAGAGTGATGTAATAATTCGTATCGCGCGCGTCGATTTCACATGCGAACTCTACTTGGGCGATAGCGTGGAGGGGTTATGTCGACATCATTGGGCGAGTTATCTGCCTCACCGGCCATTAGCGTCATTCTTCCAGTCTTAAATGAAGAGCCGCACTTACGGGAATCAATTTCCGCAATTCTTTCTCAGGATTATCAAGGAAAATTTGAAGTAATCCTCGCCCTTGGGCCATCAAAAGATCGCACAGATGAAATTGCGAACGAGCTAGCGGCGCGCGATAACCGAATCAAGTTGGTTTCAAACCCAACTGGCAAAACAGCGGCAGGACTAAATTTAGCAATCGCAGCTTCACAAAGTGAAGTAATTGTCCGTGTAGATGGTCACGCCAAAATCCCAGTTAATTATTTATCGCTCGCTGTGGAAATACTGCGAAAAACTGGCTCAGTAAATGTTGGTGGAGTAATGGCCGCCGAGGGTATTACACAATTTGAAAAATCTGTTGCTCGCGCCATGCGTAGTCCACTTGGTGTTGGTGCATCGCGTTTTCACACCGGCGGAGAAGCCGGCGAAGTCGACACCGTCTACTTAGGAGTTTTTTTGCGCCAGGCGATTAACGCCGCCGGTGGTTTTGATGAACGCTATACCCGGGCACAAGATTGGGAGTTAAACCATAGGCTGCGAAAAAATGGCGGGAAGATTTATTTTGATCCAAGACTTCACGTTACATATCGCCCTAGACCGAACTTACCAAAGCTGGCTAAGCAGTATTTTCAATATGGAACATGGCGTCGCGTTGTTTCCCGCAGTCATAGCGGAACAATTAATCTCCGCTACTTAGCACCGCCATTTACACTTTTGGGAACGCTGATCTCATTGATTTGCGGGCTAATAATTCATCCGATTTTCTATATTCCAGCGGCAGTTTACGGAGCCTTTGTTCTCATTTCATCTCTCTTAATTGCAAAATCTCCGCGCGAGTACATTTCATTATTGGCGATAATTCCTACTATGCACTTTGCGTGGGGCGCGGGCTTCATCACCTCAACTAAAACCCTGCGGTAGCCTTTACCTATATGAGCGCTCCAGTTGCTATCTACGAACCGTTTCGTGCAGGCCTGCCTCCACTTGGCGCATACCTTCGCTCGCTTTGGACGAGACGCTCATTTATTGCGGAGTTTTCACGTTCGGAACTACGTGAACAAAATTATGGATCGGTCTTTGGCCAGCTTTGGCTAGTCCTTAATCCACTTTTACTTTCGGGCGTTTATTTCTTATTGATATACATCATCGGTGGACAAAGTGACTCAACTCGATATGGGCACTTAACAGCCAGTCTCTTCTTGTTTTATTTGATTAGCAACAGCCTAACCGGAGGCGTCAAATCAATTACCGCCGGTCAGCGCTTAATTTTAAATACCGCCTTCCCGCGAGCGATGTTGCCTATTTCTGCCTTGGTTATTGCGCTCTTTAAATTTGTTCCAACATTGGCCGTCTTTTTTGTGATGCGCACAATTCTGGGACTTGATTATTCATGGCAGATGTTCTGGGCTATCCCAGTAATTCTCATTGCATTGCTAATGGGCTTAGGTATGGCAATTTTGATTTCCTGCATAAACGTTTATTTCCGA
Source organism: Actinomycetota bacterium (assembly GCA_947457445.1). Lineage (GTDB taxonomy): Bacteria > Actinomycetota > Actinomycetes > Nanopelagicales > Nanopelagicaceae > Planktophila. Next base: position 2,795 of record CANGVO010000003.1, read on the forward strand.
GATATCGCAAGTTTCTTGCCTTACATGACACGCAGTCTTTTGTATTTATCTCCAATTCTTTATCAGGCGAGCGACTTGTCAGATAAGTTAAAAAGTTTTGAAATTGCAAACCCAATTTTCTATCTATTAGATGCATGGTCTCAAGTTATGGTTTATGCACAAGCACCTGATATGTTCTCGTTACTTCACAGTTTTATTTGGGCGATAGCAATTTTTATCATTGGTACTTATTTCTTCCTATCTAGGGAGCGTGATTTCGCTGTCCGCCTCTAATTCTCTAAACTCAAGTCACGCTGTTCATGGTTTGGCGGTATCAGTTCAAAACGTTGGACTTACCTATACAACTTCAATTGATAAACGCCCGACGCTAAAAGCGCGCCTTAAGTCACTCGGTCGCGGCAAGAAACATACGAGAGTTGTGAACGCGCTGAGCCAGGTGAACTTAGATGTTCATTATGGAACTGTGCTCGGAGTTATTGGTTCTAACGGCGCTGGAAAGTCTTCACTCATGCGCGTTATTTCCGGAATCGTTCCTCCCACCGAAGGTCGTGTAGAAGTTCATGGTTCTGTGAGCACTCTTCTGGCCCTCGGTGTTGGCTTCAACCCATCCATGACTGGCAGAGCCAATGTTTACCTCGGCGGTTTGGCCGCCGGAATGTCGCGCGCGGAAATAGATAAGCAATTTGATGCGATCGCCGATTTCTCTGAGTTAGGTGAGGCCATTGACGCCCCGATGCGAACTTATTCATCAGGCATGTATGCCAGGTTGGCATTCTCGGTTGCAGCAACTGTGCAGCCAGACATTTTGATAGTTGATGAAGCGCTCAGTACTGGAGATGCCCACTTCAAAGAAAAGAGTCTTAATCGCATTAAGGAATTACGTACCGCAGATCGAGCCTTGATTTTGGTAAGTCATGCCATGGCAACTATTGAAGATGTCTGCAATGAAGTCGCTTGGTTGCACAAAGGTAAGTTGATGGCGCGAGGTAATCCAGCTGAAGTAATCAAGCAATATCGTGAATTTACAAACGCTGGAAAGAGCGCGGCAGCAAATGAGGATGTTTAAGCGATTTTCGCAGGCGCTCTCGGTTGCACTTTTATTATCTGCATTTCCGATTTCGGCACAAGCAAATGAGATTCCAGCCAATTTTTCTTTTACAGGAAGTGGATATGGCCACGGCGTCGGTATGAGTCAAATTGGTGCAAGAGCAAAAGCTTTAGCAGGAGAATCTGCCACTGCGATTCTAAATTATTATTACAGTGGAACTTCAGTTGAAACCGCGACAGATACGCAGATATTACGCATCAATATCGGCCATCTTTTAACGTCGGCAAAAATTAGAAGCGATTCGGCGGGTGCTGTTTTTGCACTTTATGCAGGCGCTGTTTCAGAGACCGGAACATCAACTGCGATCTTAAATTACCCTAGTAAGACCACACTTAATTTGAATTTAAGCGGGGGCCAGATTTCAATTTCGACATTGCGAGGATCAAAGACCACACAAATCGCGAGCGGTTCGGTATTCACTTTGCGCTGGAGCGGCACTCGATATATGGAAGGTGCACCGGCAGTTCTTTCTGTAACCACAAACAATGTTGTGAACAGGTATCGCCACGGCCAAATACAATTTAAAGTTGTCAAAGATAAGCTTTTAGGAAAACGTATCGAAATTGTTAATTCTGTTAGATTGCAAGACGAATATTTATGGGGAGTAAGTGAAGTCCCATCGCTATGGCCAACCGCTGCTCTACAGGCACAAGCTATTGCTTCTCGAACATATGCTCTTGCTAAAGCAGTTCGGATACGTGCCGCATGTGACTGTCATTTATATGGCTCAATCAGTGATCAAACTTTTGCGGGTTTTGCTAAAGAAGGCGAACCTAAGTTTGGAGTTCTTTGGAAAAACGCAGTCGACAGCACTATCGGACAGATCATCACTTTCGCTGGATCACCAATAACCGCTTACTTTTCTTCATCGAGCGGCGGCATTACTGAAACATCAGAACATGCCTGGGGAACGGCAACTCCTTACACGCTGAGCGTTTTGGATACAGCCAGCGTTGATGTTGCGTTGAATCCCCGTTTTGCATCATGGTCTAGGCAGATTCCACAGTCAGTGATTGCCGCAGCATTTGTCTTAGACGATGTTGTTTCATTGCAAGTTATATCCATGAATCCCGCAGGAACCGTGGCGCTGATTCAAGCAACTTCCTCAACCGGAATAACAGCGGAACTTAGGGGAGAGACTTTTAGAAGCAGAAGTAAATTGCCATCTGCTTGGTTTTCAATAGTTGGCTAATTAATTTGCGTGAAGAATTGAATTAAGCCCGCCCCATGTGCCGGTTCGCATTACAACTTCTAGGGAACCATCCAGGGAATTTCGACGGAATAAAAGATCACTTGCTCCGGATAAGGTTCCAGCCTTAACAATTTCACCATCCGGCAAACGCACCTTGGCGGCTGCGGTTATGTAAGTACCCGCTTCGATTACACAATTATTGCCAAGTGAAATTCCGAGACCTGAGTTAGCGCCGAGCAAACATTTTTCACCAACTGAAATAACTTCTTTTCCACCACCGCTAAGGGTTCCCATGATTGATGCACCGCCACCAACATCGCTTCCATCTCCAACGACGACACCGGAGGAAATACGACCTTCGACCATGGAAGTTCCGAGCGTTCCAGCGTTGAAATTAACGAAACCTTCATGCATAACTGTTGTGCCAGTCGCTAAATGCGCACCCAATCTAACGCGATCGGCATCGGCGATACGAACGCCAGATGGAATTACGTAATCGACCATACGTGGGAATTTATCGACTCCAAAAACAGTGACATGTCCATACTTAGCGCGTAAGGATGCTCGTACGCTTTCAAATCCTTCTACCGCACATGGTCCGGCTGAAGTCCAAACAACATTTGTTAGAAGACCAAAGATGCCATCCATAACAGCGCCGTGGGGCTTGATCAAACGGTGAGATAGTAGATGCAGTCGCAAGTAAGCATCAGCTGCGCTTTGTGGAGCAGATGCAAGATCAATTTCAATAGAAATTATTTCGCGCGTTACTTTTCGAAGATCATCAGCGCCAACTAGTGCAGACAAAAAATCATCAGGTGCACCTTTTAGCGCACCGAGCGATGGGCTTGGGAACCAGACATCGAGAACGGTTGAGCCAGATAAAGTTGCAATTCCATGACCTGAGGCAAGTCCTGCAGGCGATTTCTGTGATGAAGACATGCGATAAGCCTAACCCCTATCCTTTGGCTCATGCGTATCGCCGTTTACTGCTCCTCGTCACAGTCGATTGATCCGAAGTACATAGAACTAGCACATGACCTTGGCGCTGGGATTGCATCTCGGTCTTGGGAATTAGTCTCTGGCGGCGGACATATTTCTGCAATGGGTGCGGTCTCCCGCGGTGCTCGTACCTCAGGTGGGCGAACTATCGGCGTTATTCCACAACGCCTAGTTGATATCGAATTTGCAGATAAGGAATGCGATGAACTGCATGTTGTCGATTCGATGCGCAGTCGCAAGGCGATGATTGAAGATTTGTCAGATGCCTTTATTGCCCTTCCTGGCGGTATTGGAACTTTGGAAGAGTTATTTGAAATTTGGGTAGGGAGATTTCTTAAATTTCACGCCAAACCAGTAATAGTTTTAGATCCGTATGATCTATACGCGCCACTTGCAACCTTAATCGATCATTTAGAAGAACACGGTTTCGTAAAACCTGGGCAACGGGAATTATTGCACTGGGCGCGAAGCGTTGATGAAGCACTCGACATAGCAGCGAAGTAAAAACAATGGCACACACAATTCGATTATCTGTGAAATTGCCTTGCTCTAGGTCTCGAGCTTGGAGCGCAATCGCAGATTGGGAGAGTCAAGGCGAGTGGATGTTGCAGACAAAAGTTTGGGTAACTTCACAAATCCGCGAAGGCGTTGGAACTTCCATATCGGCATTTACGGGACCTCTCTATAAGAGCTATCCAAAATTTTCAAAGTTAGGTTTATTGGACACAATGGTTGTTACAAGTTGGCAAGTGCCACAAAGATGCGAAGTTCTGCACACCGGAAAAATCTTAAAAGGTTTAGGCGCCTTCGAACTTATAGAAATTTCTCCGAACTCAACTCGTTTTAATTGGTCGGAAGGAATTGAGTGCTCACGCTGGAAATTTTTTGCTATCTACCCGTTTATGTGGCTTGGCGTTCGAATATCTCTGGCTCGCCTTAAAGCAACGCTGGGCAGACCCGAGTAACCTTGCCGTTATGAACGCGCCCCTTTCCTTGGCTGATGCCTTGGCGCAATTACCAGAGGAAGAGCGGATCATTTTGTCGTTACATTATTTGAGGTCGATGCCAAGTGCCCAAATTGCACAGCTACTTGGAGTCCCCGAAAAATCGGTGATCACAGTTATGGCATCGGGAAAAGGGCGAATTACCGCGCTCCTTGGCCTGAGTTAAGGCAGAGCCGATCTCGATTTCACACCTCACCCGATCTGCGAGATACTTATCCTCTGCAAATATCCGTGTGGCCAAATATGGCCGCATCTTTCGCAACAAAGGAGTCCTCCCCATGGCAGCCATGAAACCTCGTACTGGTGATGGACCAATGGAAGTTACTAAGGAAGCTCGCTCCCTAGTCATGCGAATTCCGCTAGAAGGCGGCGGACGTTTAGTAGTTGAGTTAAATGCCCAAGAAGCCAATAACCTCAGCGCTGCCCTCGAAGCCGCAGTCGCCTTAATTAAGAAGTAATCCAACTTCACCCGCTTGCTAGTCGCACTTTCTGCCCCTGCAGTCGCTAGCCTTTGGCAATCATGATGTCGAAAAGCGCAGTTAAATTTTCTGCTTCCTTGCTAAGCGCCGTGGAAGCAAGTGTTGATGCGCTCGCCGATTCTCAGGCCATTGCAATTGGATTTATATCAACTGCAGATGGCGAAAAAAAAGTTTTTGATTTTCCCGCAAATTCAGCGCTGGTAAAAAAATTAGAGAAACTATTCGAAGTTGATCTTCGCGATGAACTTGAGTTCTTTTCTGCATCTGGAAAGACCGGAGAATTATTTGAAATTCCTGTTGCATCTGATCAGATGCAAGCAGATCGAATCCTATTAATTGGTTTAGGTGATGCAACAACTTCTTCATTGAGACAAGCGGGCGCAACTCTTGGTCGCAGAGGCCGTGGCAAAGCAACGGTAATTTCATCAATCTGCGTTGCGGCTCACGATCAGTTGAAAGCTTTTGCAATTTCCGTGCAACTCGGTGCATATATATGGACACAAAAAACAAGTGCCACTCAAGAGTTACCGCAGTTCTTATTTGCAACAGATAAGCCATCAGTAATCGATGACGCTAGCGTTATTGCAAGTGCCATATCTCTAACCCGCGATTTAATTCACACCCCTTCCAATATCAAAAATCCGCTTTGGATGGCTGATGAAGCGCAGAAGGTTGCTATCGAAACTGGCTTAGAGATAAGAATCTTGGCTGGAAAAGAGTTAGCGGAGTTTGGTGGTTTGCTGGCAGTTGGAAATTCTTCGCCAAAACCTGGACCGCGTTTTGTTGAACTTTCTTATCATCCGCGCGGAATGAAAAAGAATATTGGTGCACTGCCTCATGTAGTAATAGTTGGGAAAGGAATCACATTCGATACGGGTGGAGTTTCGCTAAAGCGCCCCTACGACATCATGATGGCAATGAAATCCGATATGGCGGGATCGGCGGCCGCTCTTGGAGCAATCAGCGCTCTAAATCATTTTCAACCGCAGGTGCATGTGACTGTATTGATGATGTTGGCTGAAAACGCACTTTCAGGAACATCGCAACGCCCCAGCGATGTAATTACACAATACGGTGGAAAAACCGTTGAAATTCTTGATACCGATGCAGAAGGTCGCTTGGTTTTAGCAGACGGCTTGGCTTATGCGGATAAAAACCTTAATCCTGATTACATGATTGACATTGCAACGTTAACAGGAGCAGCCACCCTAGGTCTTGGACGCCAACATGCTGCGATGTACACCCGCGATGAGAAATTAGCCAAGAATTTGTTTGAAGCTGGACAAAGATCTGGTGACCGCGTCTGGCACATGCCATTGGTCGACGATTATCACGAAGCGCTGGAAAGTCCGATTGCTGATTTAAGTCACGTTACGGCGAAGAAGAGTTTCAGCGCAGGTTCAATCACTGCCGCGCTATTTCTTGAACAATTCGTGGGTGATCGCACTTGGGTGCATTTAGATATTGCAGGTGTTGCGCGTAGCGAAAGCGACTCTGGCGAAAATCCCAAAGGCGGCACCGGCTACGGCGTCCGTCTCCTTATTGAATGGCTGACAACACTGTGATGATGATAGATCCACATACATACGCTGAAAGTTTTATTCAAGAAGATGAAGTAAAGAAGTCAGCTCGCGCACGCGGAGAAGAAATTGGAGCTGTTGATACAACTAGCGGAACAGGTGCGTACTTAAAACATTTAGCGCATATTCTCTCTGCGCAGTCAGTTGTTGAAATTGGAACAGGTGCGGGAGTCGGTGCTCTTTGGGTTCTTGAGGGGATGTTATCTAGCGGAACTCTCACATCTATTGACGATGAAATGGAACATAGCAATGCCGCCAAAATTGCACTTCAAGAAGCAGATATAGCAGCAGCTCGATTTAGGCTGATAACTAATCCAGTAATGGATGTAATGACAAAATTGGCTGATCGCGCATATGACATGGTTATCTTCCGTCACAATCCCGAAGACCTACCTTTTGCAATTACCGAGGCGCATCGCGTACTGCGAAGTGGCGGAGTTTTTGTTATCGATAATTTTTTCGGCGGTGAAAAAGTTTCTGATCCAGCTCAGCGCGACCCAAAGACAGTGGCACTTCGCGAGGCTGGGAAAACCATGAAAAAAGAGACAGACCTTTGGGTGAGTTCACTCATACCCGTAGGTGATGGTTTGTTACTTGCTACGAAACTGTAGGAAGATGGGTATATGAGTAATTCGCAACCAACTGGTTCACAGGGTCCATGGTGGATACCTGCCAATAAAAACGGCAAAGCTAATTTAATTACGCGTGCCAACGCGATACTTCTAGCCTTTGTTGCAGGACTTGTTGGAGCAATCTTTGGTGCCTCTTCATCCGGATCTCTCTTTGGGCAATCCATCAATCTATCCAGATCTTCTAGCTCAATAGAGCGAGCACCAGGATCTGTTGCAGATATTGCAAAGCGAGTTATTCCATCGGTTGTATCTATCGAAGCTAGCGCAAAAAATGGTGGTTCAACTGGAACAGGATTCGTTATTGAAAGTAACGGATACATATTGACCAATAACCACGTAATCGCCGGGGCAGTTGCCGCTAAAGGTACGATTGAAGTTACTTTGAATAGTGGTCAAACTTTTACTGCAAAAGTTATTGGCCGAGATTCTTCTTATGACCTAGCTGTTCTAAAAATCGCAACCACTGGATTAACTGCTCTTCAATTTGGTGATAGCGACCAAGTTGCAGTGGGAGATTCAGTAATTGCTATCGGGTCACCGCTAGGTCTATCCGGAACAGTAACTTTGGGGATCATCAGCGCTAAGAATCGCGCAGTAACAGCAGGCGAATCTGGTAACGATAATTCTTTCATTAACGCGCTACAAACAGATGCCGCAATTAACCCAGGAAATTCTGGTGGACCCCTAGTTGATTCAACAGGTGCAGTTATTGGTGTGAATTCTGCGATCGCAACCCTTGGTTCATCCTTCGGTTCGCAGAGCGGCTCCATTGGACTCGGGTTTGCTATTCCAATTAATCAAGCGCGCAAGACCGCGGATCAATTGATTAAGAATGGAAAAGCCACGTACCCGGTTATCGGCGTATCGATTGATATGAAATATGAAGGCGATGGCGCGATGATCGCAAAAACTGACAATGCGATCTTGCCTGGTGGACCTGCGGCACTTGCAGGGCTTAAACCAGGCGACATCATTACAAAATTTGAGGGAAGAACAATTTTATCTTCCGAAGAGCTGATCGTGGCTATTCGCTCAAAAAACGTTGGCGACAAAGTTGTCCTGACATATACCCGAAATAGCGTGTCTGCAACTGCAACTCTAATTTTGCAGGCAGGTAAATAATATTATGTTCTTTGACTTTGGTGCCGGAGAGATCCTTGGATTAGCGGTTTTAGCAATAATTTTGGTCGGCCCAGAGCGACTACCGAATTTGGCAGTAGATGCTGCAAAGTTAGTTAAAAAGATTCGCAACATGTCCCAGAATTTGACTGCAGATTTACGTCAAAATTTAGGACCGGGTTTCGAAGATTTGCAGCCATCGGATCTTCATCCGAAGAAGTTTATTAAGAAACAGATTGCCAGCGCTCTAGATGAAGAAGATGATGTGAAGCCAAAATTTAAAGCCAAGTTAGATCCTGATTTGCTATGACAACAATCGATCTAATCAACGCTGCTCTTGCCACGGTTTCAGATCCTGAACTGCATCGCCCGTTACCAGATTTGGGCATGGTCGAATCTGTATCCGTAAACGGGGCAACTGCAGATCTAAAAATCTTATTGACGATCTCTGGATGTCCCATGCAAGATCGGCTTCGCTCAGATATAACTGCGGCCGTAATCCAGGTTGATGGAATTAATGAAGTAAAAATCGTCTTTGGCGTTATGTCGGAAGAGCAAAGAAATAATGTTAAGAAACTATTGCGCGGTGGGCGAGAAAAATTTATTCCCTTTGCTCAACCCGAATCTCTAACCAGAGTTCTTGGTATCGCATCCGGCAAGGGCGGTGTAGGAAAATCTTCGTTAACAGCCAATTTGGCTATTTCAGCAGCACAACGTGGGCTTCGAGTCGGCATTCTCGATGCCGATGTTTATGGACATTCAATTCCACGTTTAATGGGTTTGATGGGACAGCGCCCAACTGCAATTGATCAAATGTTTATTCCGCTTGAGGCTTACGGCGTAAAAGTAGTTTCTATGGAAATGTTTAAGCCTGAAAGATCTGATGCGGTTGCCTATAGAGGTCCGTTATTGCACCGCGTCCTTGAACAACTCTTATCGGATGCGTATTGGGGAGACTTAGATCTACTCTTAATTGATCTACCTCCAGGAACCGGAGATCTTGCAATTTCTCTAGGTCAATTAATACCAACTTCAGAAATTTTAGTTGTTACAACTCCGCAGATTGCTGCGGCAGAAGTTGCCGAACGAGCAGGCCGAATTGCCCATCAAATTCACCAGCGGGTTGTTGGCGTTATTGAGAACATGTCAGCATTCCCGTGCCCAAATTGCCAAGATGAAATTTCATTATTTGGTGAAGGCGGGGGAGAAGAAACTGCCTCGAGATTATCAATTTTGGTCGGTGGCGAAGTTCCGCTTTTGGGAAAGGTTCCCTTTAGTACTCAACTACGCACAGGTGGAGATGATGGAAAACCTGTTGTTGTCGCTGAACCTGATTCACCTAGCGCCATCGCAATTGCAGCAATTGCAGAAAAACTAATGGTTCGCACAAACTCTTTACTTGGCGTCAGACTCGGGCTTAGTACGTAAATCCTTTAGCAAATCTTCAAGTTCGCTGCGCATAAAATCTCTGGTTGCTACATCACCGAGTGCGATACGCAAGCTGGCAAGTTCACGAGTCAGATATTCAGTATCAGCAATTGAGCGAGCATTCTGTGCCCGATCTTCATTAAGGGAAATGCGATCACGGTCTGCTTGACGATTTTGCGCTAACAAAATCAGCGGTGCGGCATAGGATGCTTGCAGCGAAAGAATCAACGTCAAGAAAATAAATGGATAGTCATCGAACCGTAAATCTCGTGGAGCTAGCGCATTCCAGAAAACCCATGACAGAACAAATACCGTCATGTAAACCAAGAATCGAGCAGTTCCTAAGAATCGAGCAAAGCGTTCTGATAATCTGCCGAAAACTTCTGGATCATAGTTTGGGCGCAATGATCGACGAGATTCGCGCGGCGTATCTAATCCGCTCTGGCGTGAAATGATTGAACGTGCCATTAGCGCGCCTCCTCTTCCATTGATTGATCTAATTCAATATCTTCTGGGTCAACTTCTGTTCCTGCAACATCGCCCAGATTGAGTATTGGGCCAGTACCGCGAGTTGAATCACGGTGTTCCAAACGCCAATTTTCAGGTAACAAGTGATCCAGTACGTCATCGACAGTTACTGCGCCAAGTAGTCGATCATTAGCATCGACAACTGGGACAGATAACAAGTTATAACTAGCTAAGTATGACGAAACTTCATGCAGAGATGCGTTGGGATTAAGCCCTTGCGTATCTGTATCAACGATCGAACCGAGCAAAGTTGAAGGTGGCTCGCGTAGGAGTCTTTGGTAATGAACTAATCCGATATAGCGTCCGGTTGGAGTTTCAAGTGGTTGGCGGCAGACAAATACTTGAGAAGCAAGTGCCGGTGAAACTTCACTTGCGCGAACACTTGCCAGAGCGTCTGCAACTGAATTGTCAGCGCTCATAACTATTGGCTCGGTAGTCATCATTCCACCTGCAGAATAATCTTCATAAGTCATCAGGCGCAGAACATCTTCAGCATCTTCTGGCTCCATGAGTTCGATCAAAGCTTGTGCACGTTCTTCGCCAACTTCGCGGAGCAAGTCTGCAGCATCGTCAGGATCCATTTCACCTAAGACATCTGCGGCACGTTCACCTTCAAGTTCGGCAAGAAGTGCAACGCGTTCTACTTCATCCATTTCTTGGAGAACATCTGCCAAACGCTCGTCATCAAGGGCGCGCGCAACTTCGACGCGACGCTTCGGAGCCAAATCCTGAATAACAGCGGCTAAATCTGCAGCACGCAAATTACTTATTGTGGCAAGCAGGTTGGTAACACCTTGATTGTGTTCAGGAAGAGAAAAGCCGGTTACTTCTTCCCATGCAACAGTTGACGTCGCACCTTTACGGCGCAGCCCACTGCCCTTTTTCATAATGTGAACACGGTTTATAAACCAATCACCGGTGCGGTTTTGTTCCATTCCCATGTCTTCGACAACTACAGATTCGCCATTTTCATTTAAATTAATTGAGCGATCAAGTAATTCACCTAAAACTAAGATTTCACCAGTGCGTGATTCAAAGCGGCGCATGTTTACTAATCCGGTGATTACAACCGCACCTGATTCAATGGAAGTTACTCGTGTAATCGGAACAAAAACCCTGCGACGTAAAGGCACTTCGACAACGAGGCCAAGAATGCGCGGTGGCTGATTATTGGAACGCAAAGTCGCGACAGCATCGCGGACTTTGCCAACTGGATCTCCATTTGGATCAAAGACTGCGGTTCCTGCCAAGCGTGCGATGAAGACTCGATTTAATGTGTTGCCACTCATTTTTTGGCCTCCCTTCAATGGCTAAGGGTATCGGCTACGGTTACTGTCATGTCGCATCCTTTAAATCGTGATAACCACACACAGATTCCTGCGCGCCCCGATTTAATTCGGCTAGGGGTAGGAATTATTGGAATTGGAACATCAGGGCCACTGATTGCCATGAGTTCTATGCCAGTCCTTTCACTGATTTTCTGGAGAAATTTCGGCGGGGCTCTAATGACCGCACCTTTTGCGCTTCGTCATCGCATTGATCGAACCGGCGCAAAATGGGCAATTCTCTCAGGAGTTGTCTTGGCACTACATTTTTATGGTTTCTTCTTAGCAATGCGTATGACAACTGTTGCTGCGGGAACCGCACTTGTTGCCCTTCAACCAATTTTCGCAGCCCTATTTGTGAAATTAACAGGAGGCGATATTCCGTCTCGCGCATGGATGGGAATGTTTGTAAGTTTCGGTGGAGTATTGCTGATCTCTGGTGTTGACCTACAAATATCTCTGCGCGCTTTTCTGGGTGATTTAGCCGCGATTATTTCGGCAGCTCTTGCTGGGATGTATATGTTGATTGGTGCTCGCGCACAAAGAACTTTAGAAACCGCTACTTACACATCCATCTGCTATTTCTTTTGTGCAATTACTGCATTGCCTATGGCAATTATTGCTGGCAATGAACTTCTTAAGTTCAGTGGTCGCGAATGGTGGATCCTGCTGGGCTTAATTTTCGGTGCACAATTTTTAGGACACACAATGTTTAACTCGGTTTTAAAGCGCGTTTCTCCGGCCGTTGTCTCTTTAATTGTTTTCTTCGAAGTTCCGGTCAGTTCAATACTGGCTATATGGTGGTTGGACCAGCGGCCACCAGTGGGCGTAATTCCCGGAATCGTCTTAATTCTTTTCGGATGTGCACTAGTTGTTTTACGCACCAGACCTACTCAAGTAATGATTGAAGAGTAAAAACGAATGGATTTAAAGTGATTGATTTACATACCCACACAACCGCCAGCGACGGCACAGATTCACCCGCTGCCTTGGTAAATAAAGCGCTCTCTGCTGGAATCACAATTCTAGCGATCACAGATCACGACAGCACTGCTGGTTGGAGCGAAGCGATTACCGCACTTCGCTCGCCACTTTCTTTAGTACTTGGAGCAGAAATTTCAACGCTAACTTTGGATGGAATTAGCGTGCACATGCTTGGCTTGTTATTTGATGGTGAAAATAAAGGTATGCAAGAAATGCTGGCAGATTCTAGGGATACCCGCATTCCACGCATGCGCAAGATGATCGAGTTACTTGCGGCCGACGGGATTGATATTTCAATAGAAGATGTAATGGCTGTTACTCCAATTGGTGCGACTTTGGGAAGACCTCACTTAGCTGATGCCCTTGTCCGAAATAAAGTGGTGGCATCACGCGATGAGGCCTTTCTTGATTTGCTACATAATGACTCGAAATATTACGTAACACACGCTGCTCCGACGCCAGAAGACGCTATACGGCAGATCAATCAGGCAGGCGGCGTTGCAGTAATTGCACACCCGTTTGCATCTCGACGTGGCGAAGTTATTTCAGCAGCAACATTTAAAGATTTAGTCTCGGCTGGGTTGCATGGAATTGAAGTGAATCATCGTGATCATTCTCAAACCGAGCGTGAACAACTTAACGACATTGCAGATCAGCTTGGATTGGTAAAAACTGGGTCGAGTGATTACCACGGCCACGGTAAACTAAATGCACTGGGAGAAAATCTCACCGATCCCGATCAATGGGTTCGTCTTGAATCTTTAGCAAGTGCCCGAAGGGTCGTAACAAAGTGAACGTCATTGAAGTAAGCGCAGTAACATTTTCAATCCAAGCTTTTGTAACCCTTTTGGTAATTCTTGATCCACCAGGTGCGACACCGATATTTCTTGGGCTAGTTGCCGACAAAACTAAGAAAGAACGTGTTCAGCTTGCTTGGCAAGCCGCACTGGTTTCTTTAATCGTTATTACCTTCTTCTCACTCTTTGGCAGATTGATTCTGGAATATATGAACGTTTCGATAGAAGCGTTGCAAGCCGCCGGTGGATTACTGCTTCTTTATGTTTCTCTCGAACTTTTAACAGGCCGCGATATGGGTGGGGATGAGTCGAAGGATAAAAACATTGCACTTGTTCCGCTAGGTACCCCGCTCTTGGCAGGGCCTGGAGCAATCGTGGCAACCATGATCTTCGTTCAGCAAATCCAAACTCCGGCACAGAGCATCGGCCTTATCGCTGCAGTAGTTGCCGTGCACATAGTTATTGCAATTTCATTGATGGCTTCAACAACAATTCTGGGGATCATTAAAGATGCAGGTGTAACCCTTTTAGCCAGAATTGCCGGATTATTGCTCGCTGCAATCGCAGTTCAGATGCTTGTTGATGCCATAAAAGCATTCACTGCACAATAATTAAAGCTCAGATAAAGTTATCTTTATGACTACAGATCCGCGCGGGAAATTCTCGCCCGAAACCATCGCTTGGAAAATTCATTCAGATCCAGCCATGGCAATTGGTGGAATCCGCGCGCTCTTGCAACAGGCGCTACATCCGGATGCGATGGATGGTGTGGCCAAGAATTCAAATTTTCGTGAAGATGCTTGGGGTCGATTACAACGTACGGGCGATTATGTCTCAACAATAACTTTCGGGAGCCGTGATGAAGCAGATGCTTTAGCGGCACGAGTGCGAAAGATCCATACATCACTTGGATTAGATAACCCACATCTCTTGCTTTGGGTACACATGTCGATGGTTGATTCGTTTTTAGATGTAGCGGTTCGCTCAGGGTTATCGCTAACTCCCGAGCAACAGGATCAATATGTTGCCGAAATGGTGGTATTTGCAGAAGCGGTTGGAATTAGCGCAAACGAGGTTCCTGCTTCAGTTGCGCAGATGCAAGAGTATTTTCTAAATATCTCACCAGAACTTAGCGCCTCAGATGATGCCAAGCGCGCTGCACTCTTCTTGACTATTCCACCGCTGCCAACTGCGGTGCGCATTGCAACTCCTGCTGCTCCCGCGTGGGCTTCACTTGCATTACTCGCCGCAAGTTCGTTGCCGGCTTGGGCGAAATCTCTATACGGAACTCCGACGTTTCCTGGTCAAAATTTCGCAACTGAAATTTCATTGAAAGCTATTCGCAAAACTTTAGGCGTGATTCCAGATGCGATTTTGGCGCCACCTGTATATAAGGCTGCGCAAGAGCGATGGGGATTGGCGTTGGCTAAATGAAGATCATTGCTATTGCAAATCCCGCAGGTGGTACCGGCAAAACTGTTCTTTCGCATGCACTTGCCGTTGCCTTTGCTGAATTCGGCAAAAAAACTCTTCTGATAGATCTCGATTCATTTGGTTCACTCACTTTTCGCCTTGGGCTAGAAAATCCTCGAGTAACAATTACAGAGTTTATAGCAGGGGTGAAAATAACCGAAGAAAATTTAATAACTACTCCAGAGCGATTTGATTTCATTGCATCCGATTCACGATTGACGGCGAACTTAAATGAAGATGCGCTTGCTAAAGTTTTGGAGAAATTACCGAAAGAATATGACGTCGTAATATTAGATGTTGCTTCGACACTTACACCTTCACTCAGTTCAGCGCTCAATTCTTCTGATCATGTTTTCGTACCTGTTTCACAATCTTTACATTCGCTACGAGGGCTAATTCAACTGCGAAAGATTAGTGATAAGCCAGTAACCGCGATCACTTTTGGCGCTGTTGATCCTGAAGAAATTTCACCAGTTTTGGATGTAGCAATTTTGCGAAGTGATGAAGTCGAGAACGCGGCGAGCACAAACCTGTCCGTCTTAAGTACAAATAAGAGCTCAGATGTATCAGAGAGCTACCGCAGTGCGGCATATTCGATACTTGAATTACTGGGGCTGGAGTAAAAAAGACTAAGAAGAAAATTTCTTGGTGCGCGTGCGGTTACGTGGAGTTTTCTCCGTAGCGGGCTTAGCTGCTTTCTCGCGTGGTTCAGACTTTTCTGTCTTTGCAATCGGTTTTTGTTTTGTGATTCGCCCATTTGAACCTGCAGGAATATTTAGCATTTGATATAGATGTTCAGAGGACGAATATGTCTCTTCTGGTTCGCCTAAGCCCAAAACAAGAGCGGTATCAATCATCTTCCAGCGAGCCAAGTCATCCCAATCAACAAAAGTTACTGATATTCCATCCGCTCCAGCACGCGCTGTACGTCCGATACGGTGCACATAAGTTTTTTCATCTTCTGGGCATTGATAGTTGATTACATGCGTAATTCCATCGATATCGATTCCGCGCGCTGCCACATCTGTTGCAACTAAGACATCTGACTTGCCCGCCTTGAAATCATTAAGAGCTTTCTCACGCGCACTCTGACCAAGATCTCCGTGAATTGATGCTGCACGAAATCCACGTTCAGCAAGATCATCTGAAGTCTTTTGACATGTGCGCTTAGTACGACAGAAGACGATTGTTGGGCCACGACCATCGGCTTGGAGAATTCGTGCCAGCATTTCAATTTTATCGAGTGCGTGTGCACGCAAAACATATTGCTTGATCCGAGAAACAACCGCGCCTTCATTTTCGTTATCTTGTGTGCGAATGTGTATCGGCTGATTCATGAAGCGACGCGCTAGGGCGATAATGTCCCCTGGCATAGTTGCTGAAAACAGCATGGTTTGCGCGCGATTTGGTGTACTTGTAAATATTTTTTCGACATCCGGCAAAAAACCTAAATCGAGCATTTCGTCAGCTTCATCTAAAACAACTCGAGAGACTTCCTTTAATTTCAATTGTCCTTGTCGATAGAGATCTAGTAATCGACCTGGTGTTCCGACAACTATTTCTACACCGTTATCTAACGCTTCGATTTGCGGCTCAAATGCGCGACCTCCATAAACAGCCAAGGTGCGAATTCCGCGATTTCCGGTTAGTTCATCAATATCTTTTGTAACTTGAACACAGAGTTCACGGGTAGGAACTACTACTAAAACTTGAGGTAGCCCTTTAGCAACCAGATCGGCCCACTCGGTATCAAGTGGAGCAATAACTCTCTCGATAAGTGGAATTCCAAAAGCGAGAGTTTTACCTGTTCCAGTTTTAGCTTGACCGATTACATCACCATCGCCGAGAGCGATAGGAAGCACCATCTCTTGAATTGGGAAAGGCGAGATAAATCCATGTTCGGCGAGCGCGGCCTGCGTTTCGGGACGAAGAGGTAAATCTGCGAAAGTTATCGACACCTTAGAGAACGCCGAAACCAACGCGACGATCAGCGGCGACACCAATGTCGACGAAACCGATCTTGTCCGCTGCTACAACAATTTCATGGCCCCGAATATCTTGTATCGCCAGGGGAGTCTGACCAGCCAGCGCGGCTGCTACAGCAGCCTTAACTTCGGTAACAGATGTATTCGTTTCAATAACTAGTTCGCCAGCGATATTGGCGATTGCGATGCGGACTTGAGTGCTTTGCCCAGCATCTGATTTCTTTGTACTCATGTGGCCATCCTATCGGCAAAAAGTGAAGTCAATCTCTCCGAATTGAGTTGGCGATATTAGCTTTCAGAGAGTGGGAAGCCAGAAATTCCACGCCACATTAAGTTTTCAACTAATTCGACGGCTTGTTGGCGGCTTAACTTGCTATCTCTTTCCAACCAATGTCGTGCGGTTACTTGCGTATATCCAATTAAGCCAACGCCGAGCAACATGGCAACTTCTTGGGGGAGTCCAGTGTCGTTGGAAATGATTGCACTCACTGCCGCTGCGCAGTCATAAGTCATTCGATTTAGTCGTTCTCGCACCTGTGGTTCAACACTCATATCACTTTCGAAAAGAAGTCGAAACGCTTCACCTTCTTTTTCAATAAATTCAAAATACGCAACAACTGTTGCATGCACGCGCTTTGAGTTATCAGGTGTTGAAGAAATAGCCTTCTGCAAAGCAAATACCAAGGAATCGATATGTAAATCAAGGACGGCTAAGTACAGATCAAGCTTTGAAGGAAAGTGTTGATATAGAACCGGCTTGCTGACATTTGCACGGTCTGCAATCTCATCCATGGCAGCAGAGTGATATCCAGCCGCGGTAAACACTTCGAGGGCGGCGGTGAGCAAAATTGCACGACGTTCATCGCGTGGCAGGCGCGCCTTATCGCCCTTTGTGTTTACATCCAAGGTAGTCATTGCTCATATCGTAGACGCATTTGCGCGGATAGCGAAAGGTCAATTGCAGATGAGAATGATTTGCAGCGTAGGCGGTTTATCTAATTGGCGCACCTTCAATGCCTACGGCAGAATATCGCTATGACGAACCAGCAAATCAAACCTCCGGCCCTAGTATCTCCAGGACCGGCGCTAACTGTTGATGAA
>CANGVO010000004.1 GCA_947457445.1 Actinomycetota bacterium
ATCGTTAACTTCGGTGCATTCGTTGACCTTGGTGGCGTAGACGGTTTGGTTCACGTCTCAGAGCTATCTTGGAAGCACATCGATCACCCAGGTGAAGTTGTTGAAGTTGGCGATGAAGTCACCGTAGAAGTTCTCGAAGTAGATTTCGAGCGCGAGCGTGTTTCGCTTTCTCTTAAGGCTACTCAAGAAGATCCATGGCAAGCGTTTGCTCGCACCCACACAATCAATCAAGTTGTTCCGGGTGTTGTTACTAAGTTGGTTCCGTTCGGAGCATTTATTCGTGTTCACGAAGGCATTGAAGGCTTAGTTCATATTTCAGAGTTGGCAGAGCGCCACGTAGAAATTCCTGAGCAGGTTGTAGCCGTTGATGATGAGCTATTTGTAAAGATTATCGACATCGACTTAGAGCGTCGTCGCATCTCACTATCTCTAAAGCAAGCTAACGAAGGACATGAAGTTGAGATCGAAGCATTCGACCCAACTCAATACGGAATGGCTGCGCGTTACGATGCTGAAGGAAACTTCATCTACCCAGAAGGTTTCGATCCTGATACTCAGGAATGGAAGCCTGGCTTTGATTCACAACGCGAAGAATGGGAACGTCAATATCAGGAAGCACAAACTCGTTTCCTTGCACATAAGAAGCAGAAGGCTGAGGCGAAGGCTGCCGACGCTGCTGCGCCAGAAGCGCCAGTTGCAGAAGAAGTTGCAGCTGAATAAATAGTAGTTAAGAAAAAGGGCTCATCTTCGGATGGGCCCTTTTCTTATGCTCAAAAATTTCCCACCGAGGGTAGAGTTGCCCGCATGTTGATCGTGGCGCTAACGGGCGGAATTGGCGCTGGTAAATCTTTAGTTGCCCAATATTTCTCGGAACTCGGCGCAAGAGTTGTGGATGCAGATCAACTTTCGCGAATTGCCATAGAACGAGGTTCTGAAGGTTTTGATGCTGTAGTCACACGTTTTGGCGAAATTATTCTGCGTAACGGTGATATTGATCGGAAGGCTCTCGGAGAAATAATTTTCCGTGATGAATTAGCGAAGTCTGATCTCGAAGCAATTATTCATCCACGTGTTCGAGAGCTTTTCTCTGAAGTAGTCGCCGATCTCTCTGCAGGCGAAATTCTTATCTATGAGATTCCTCTTCTCGTAGAAACCGGTGCTGCATCTAATTTTGACCGAATCATTACAGTCGAATCAGATCTAGAAACGCGCAAGGCCAGGCTTCTAAAACGAGGAATGTTTATCTCTGAAATAGAACGACGCATAGCCGCCCAGGCGACCCGCGAACAGCGTGAAGAAGTAGCCGATGAAATCATCACCAATGACGATGATGAGGATGCTTTGCTGCGTAAGGTGGAAAACCTCTGGGAGGACTTACAGCGGCAAGCGAAGTAGGCTAGGAAAATGCGCCCGATCTCTGATCTACAGCGAAAGGTTGAACCCTTTCAGGTCATTAGCGATTACGTTCCGGCCGGAGATCAACCGCAAGCGATTGAAGAAATTGTTAAACGCATAAATGCTGGCGAGCAAGATGTTGTTCTTTTGGGTGCGACTGGCACGGGAAAATCAGCGACAACGGCTTGGCTCATAGAACGTCTGCAACGACCAACACTCGTTTTAGCTCCGAACAAGACACTTGCCGCCCAGTTGGCAAATGAATTTCGTGAATTAATGCCGAATAATGCTGTTGAGTATTTTGTCTCTTATTACGACTACTACCAACCGGAAGCATATGTTCCTCAGACAGATACTTTTATCGAGAAAGACTCGAGCGTCAACGATGAAGTTGAGCGCTTGCGCCACTCGGCCACGAACTCGTTATTAACTAGACGAGATGTAATCGTGGTAGCCACAGTCTCTTGCATTTATGGACTGGGAACACCGCAGGAGTACATCGATCGCATGATTCGCTTAAAGGTGGGCGATGAAATCGAGCGCAATCAACTCTTGCGCCGCTTCGTCGATGTGCAATACCAGAGAAACGATATGGCTTTTGAACGTGGCACCTTCCGCGTGCGGGGCGACACTATCGAAATCATCCCAATGTACGAAGAATTAGCGATACGCATTGAAATGTTTGGCGATGAGATCGAAAAGATCATGACATTGCACCCGCTTACCGGTGAGATTTTGAGAGATGAAACTGAGATTTATATCTTCCCAGCTACACACTATGCCGCTGGACCAGAGACGATGAAGCGTGCAATGAGCGAGATCGAAGACGAGTTGCAGATTCAACTCAATCTCTTCGAAAAACAAGGCAAGTTGCTCGAAGCCCAACGTTTAAGAATGCGTACAACCTTTGATCTAGAGATGATGCAACAACTTGGATTTTGTTCTGGCATCGAAAACTACTCACGACATTTGGACGGTCGCGGACCCGGATCGCCACCCAACTGTTTGCTTGATTATTTCCCAGAAGATTTCCTTTTAGTCATTGATGAAAGCCATGTGACCGTTCCGCAAATAGGCGCGATGTTCGAAGGTGATGCCTCTCGCAAGCGAACTCTGGTTGAACATGGATTCCGTTTACCGAGTGCAATGGATAACCGACCTCTGAAATGGCCAGAGTTTTTGGAACGAGTCGGACAGAAAGTATTTTTATCGGCAACACCCGGAAAGTATGAAATGGCCAAAGTTGATGGCGATGTTGTCGAACAGGTGATTCGCCCAACCGGCTTAGTAGACCCGGCGATCATTATTAAGCCAATCAAAGGGCAAATAGATGATCTGCTAAATGAAATAAATATCCGTGCTGCTCGCAATGAACGTGTTCTTGTAACAACTCTGACTAAGAAAATGTCAGAAGATCTCACAGATTATTTACAGGAACGCGGAGTTCGAGTTCGCTATTTACACTCCGAAGTGGACACACTTCGACGCGTTGAATT
Organism: Actinomycetota bacterium; assembly: GCA_947457445.1. Classification (GTDB taxonomy): domain Bacteria; phylum Actinomycetota; class Actinomycetes; order Nanopelagicales; family Nanopelagicaceae; genus Planktophila. The sequence goes on from CANGVO010000004.1 coordinate 2,892, forward strand.
GTTACGAGAACTTCGCACCGGTGAATACGATGTTTTAATCGGCATCAATCTGCTTCGTGAAGGTCTGGATCTCCCCGAAGTATCCCTAGTTGCGATTCTTGATGCGGACAAAGAAGGCTTCCTACGTTCGGCAACCTCGTTGATTCAAACGATAGGTCGCGCCGCACGAAATGTATCGGGTGAGGTACACATGTACGCCGATAACATTACGAAATCTATGGCTCAGGCAATTGATGAAACTAATCGTCGTCGTGCGAAGCAAGTTTCTTACAACCTAGAACGCGGCGTGGACCCACAGCCACTTCGAAAGAAGATTGCGGATATCACTGACACGATTGCACGCGAGAGTGATGACACAGATGATTTGATAGCAAACGCAAAGTTGAAAAAAGGTGGCAAGGCTAGCGTCCCCGATCTTGGATTCCATAGCAAAGGCGTGCTCTCGCTCCCGCGCCAAGAGTTACTTGCCTTGATAGGCTCCCTGACTGAGCAGATGCGCTCATCGGCTGCAGATCTGCAATTTGAACTTGCTGCAAGATTGCGTGATGAGATCAGAGAGCTTAAGAAAGAGTTACGCGGAATGGACGAGGCGGGGATTTAATTGAGTATCGATAAGTTGATCGTGCGCGGTGCGCGTGAGCACAACCTTAGGGATGTCTCGCTAGAACTACCGCGGGAAGCGCTTATTGTTTTTACTGGTCTTTCCGGTTCAGGAAAATCCTCGCTCGCTTTTGACACCATTTTCGCAGAAGGCCAACGTCGATATGTCGAGTCGCTGTCGGCCTATGCGCGTCAGTTCTTAGGTCAGATGGATAAGCCTGATGTTGACTTCATCGAAGGTCTATCACCAGCTGTATCGATTGATCAGAAATCAACTAATCGCAATCCGCGTTCTACGGTCGGAACTATTACAGAAGTTTATGATTACCTTCGTTTGCTATTTGCGCGTGCCGGCAGACCTCACTGTCCAAAGTGTAAAAAGGCAGTTTCGCGCCAAAGTCCGCAACAGATCGTTGATCAGATTCTCACAATGCCGGCGACAACTAAGTTTCAGGTATTAGCGCCAGTAATCCGCGAGCGAAAAGGTGAGTTCGTTGACCTTTTTGCAGAACTCGTAACTCAAGGTTATTCACGTGCACGAGTTGACGGCGAAACTATTTCGCTTTCCGAACCACCAAAGTTGAAGAAGCAAGAAAAACACACCATCGAAGTAGTTGTCGATCGCCTTACAGCCAAAGCGGAATCTAAATCTAGATTGACGGATTCAATAGAGACCGCCCTGCGTTTGGCAAGTGGAATAGTGCTCTTGGATTTTGTGGATGCAAAAGGGACTGAGAAGGAAAGAACCTATAGTGAGCATCTTGCCTGCCATGATTGCAACCTCTCTTTTGAAGAGTTAGAACCACGTTCATTCTCATTTAACTCTCCATTCGGAGCCTGCCCTGAATGTTCAGGAATCGGTACAAAGTTAGAAGTCGATGAAGAACTTGTTATTCCAGATGATTCCATTTCAATAAACGAGGGAGCTATTGCCCCATGGTCGGGTGGGCACACTTCAGAATATTTCATGCGCCTGCTCGAAGCGTTAGCCGAGGAAGTTAAATTCTCGCTCGACAACCCTTGGAAGAAACTCTCTGTTAAAGCCAAGGAAGCAATTCTTAATGGCTTCGAATATGAAGTTCATGTTAAGTACAAGAATCGCTACGGTCGTGTCCGCAATTATTCTTCCGGCTTTGAAGGCGTTATCCCATTTATCCATCGCAAACATGACGAGACCGAAAGTGATTACTCTCGCGAAAAGTACGAATCTTATATGCGCCAAATCCCATGTAACGTCTGCAACGGAGCTCGCTTAAAGCCCGAAGTTCTAGCGGTTACAGTCGGAGATAGAAATATATCTGAAATTTGCGAACTTTCTATCGCAGACTGTGCCGAATTCCTCAAGGCGATTTCATTGAACGCGCGCGAGGCGCAGATCGCAGAACGAGTAATGAAAGAAGTCAACGCCCGTCTGGGATTCTTACTCGATGTTGGTTTGGATTATTTGTCATTAGCTCGCCCTGCAGCAACCCTTTCAGGTGGTGAGGCGCAACGAATTCGTTTGGCGACACAGATTGGTTCCGGGTTGGTCGGAGTTCTCTATGTTCTAGATGAGCCGAGCATTGGTCTGCACCAACGCGATAATCGTCGTTTAATCGAAACTCTTACACGTCTGCGCGATCTCGGAAATACCCTGATTGTTGTAGAACATGATGAAGAAACCATACGTACCGCTGACTGGATTGTTGATATCGGTCCCGGCGCAGGAGAGCACGGTGGCAAAGTTGTTGTCTCTGGCTCTTACCAAGATTTGATTGATTCAAAAGAGTCCATCACCGGTGCTTATCTATCGGGACGTAAATCGATAGCTATTCCTGAAAAACGTCGCCCAATTGATCCAAAGCGTAAATTAGTTATCAAGGGAGCGAAAGAGAACAACTTAAAAGATGTTGAAGTTGATATTCCGCTTGGAGTATTTGTCTCGGTTACCGGTGTTAGCGGTTCTGGAAAATCAACTTTAGTAAATGACATCCTTTACACAACTCTTGCCAATAAGCTAAATGGGGCGCGCCTTGTTCCGGGACGCCATCGAACCGTTACTGGCATTGATCAATTAGATAAAGTTGTACACGTAGATCAATCTCCAATCGGTCGTACGCCCCGCTCAAATCCTGCAACCTATACGGGAGTTTTCGATAAGGTGCGCGCACTTTTTGCCGAGACAACCGAAGCGAAGGTGCGTGGTTATCAGCAAGGTCGCTTCTCTTTTAACGTTAAAGGTGGACGTTGTGAGAATTGTTCTGGCGACGGCACGATTACGATTGAAATGAACTTCCTGCCAGATGTCTACGTACCCTGCGAGGTCTGTCATGGAGCGCGATATAACCGCGAAACTCTAGAAGTGCATTACAAGGGCAAAACGATCGCAGAAGTACTAGATATGCCAATTGAAATCGCCCATACCTTTTTTGAATCTGTACCAACAATCGCGCGCTATCTAAAGACGCTTTGCGACGTTGGTCTGGGTTATGTGCGCCTTGGGCAATCAGCCCCAACGCTTTCAGGTGGCGAAGCACAGCGCGTCAAGCTTGCAACCGAATTGCAGCGGCGTTCCACCGGTCGGACAATTTACGTATTAGATGAGCCAACAACTGGCCTTCATTTTGAAGACGTAAATAAATTGTTAGGCGTGTTAAGTCGTTTGGTCGAATCTGGAAATACTGTAGTTGTCATTGAACACAACCTCGATGTTATTAAATCATCCGATTGGGTTATTGATATGGGTCCAGAAGGTGGCTTCCGTGGTGGCATAGTTGTTGCAGAAGGCACCCCTGAAGATATAGCCAAGGTGAAGGCAAGTTACACCGGACATTTCTTGGCGGAAATATTGGCCAGCAATCGTGCGCCGGTTAAGAAAAAGGCTGCCGTTAAGTAAATGGCTGATCCCGCAAGCTATCGCCCAAAGGAGATACCTGAGCTACCGGGTGTTTATCGCTTCTATAACGGTAAAGATAAAGTTATTTATGTCGGTAAAGCAAAGAATCTAAAGAATCGTCTAACAACTTACTTTGGTTCGAATTTAGCGCGCAAGACTCATCGCATGGTTAATGAAGCGGTGCGGGTTGATTGGACGATTGTTGGAACCGAGCTTGAGGCACTCGCTCTGGAATTCTCATGGATTAAGCAATACCAACCTACTTACAACGTACAGTTTAAGGACGATAAGTCTTATCCGTATCTCGCGATATCAATGCAGGATGAATTCCCGCGCATCTTTATTACCCGCAAGGAAAAACGACCTGGCCTGAAGTACTTCGGTCCATATACGAATGCATGGGCGCTTCGGAATACTTATGAAGTTCTGCTGAAAGTGTTTCCAGTTCGTTCATGTAGCGAAGGAAATTTTCAGCGTGCAAAACGCTCCAAGAGACAGTGTCTGTTGGGGGATATCGGAAAGTGCGCCGCTCCCTGCGTCGGTTGGGTAACGCCTGAAGAGCATCGCGAAATAGCGGTTAAGTTAGATGCTTTTATGGAAGCTGGCATGGAAGATATCTTGCCTAAGCTGCGTTCCGAAATGGATGCAGCATCCGAGCGTGAAGAGTTCGAACGAGCGGCTCGAATTCGAGATCAAATCGAATCCTTTGAAAAAGCGCAAAGATCTACGCAAGGAAATCTGTCAGATGATTTAGATGGAGATTTTATTTCCATTCACGAAGAAGGCTTGCATGCTGCAGGTTCTATCTTTATGGTTCGCCGCGGATCCATTAAAGGTTCGCGTTCTTGGATTGTTGATCAAGAACGCGCTTTAGAGGGTGATGATCAAGTTGCTTCACTGTTCTTTTCAATCTATAACGGCGCAACTCCTGCAGAAATCCCAAATGAAATCTTTTTAAATCGTGAGCCGGCTGACCAGTTGGCGCTAGAAGCGTGGCTAACTGAACTCAGAGGCGCTCGAGTATCCATAAAAGTTCCACAAAGAGGTGAAAAGGTAGAACTTCTTCAGACGGTCGATCGAAATGCACATTACGCACTGATTCAATTCTTAAGTAAGCGGGCAACCGATGCCGCAGTTAGCGGAAAAGCCCTGCTAGAGATAGAAGAGCAACTCGAATTAAAGCGAACCCCACTTCGAATCGAATGTTTTGATATCTCAAATATTTCCGGAACGTCAGTTGTGGCCTCAATGGTCGTCTTCGAGGATGGCATGGCGAAAAAAAGTGAATATCGAAGATTCATAATTGATACGACGGATGCAAATGACGACACTCGAGCAATGCATCAGGTTATAACCCGAAGAATGAAGCGTTTACTTAATGATCGCGCTGTCGATGAAAGTGATGTTGCCGCAATTGGTGGCAAACTAAGTAAGTTCTCATATCCTCCCCAGTTGATAGTTGTTGACGGGGGAGCGCCACAAGTTGCGGCAGCGCAGCGAGCCCTGGATGAGTTGGGAATTACGGATATCGCCCTATGCGGTTTGGCTAAGCGCTTGGAAGAAGTTTGGCGACCCCGCGAAAAAGATCCACTGATCCTGCCTCGTACAAGTGAGGGAATGTATTTGCTTCAACGAATTCGCGATGAAGCGCATCGCTTTGCAATAACATTCCATAGATCACGTCGATCAAAAGTTATGTTGGAATCGGTCCTTGATGAAATCCCTCAGATGGGTCAGGCGCGCCGGGCAGCGCTGTTAGAGAGATTTGGTTCTGTTGCAGCCCTGCGCAAAGCAACGCTGGCTGATTTAGCTATGACTCCAGGCATAGGAGAGAAGATTGCCGAAATCATTTTTACACATTTACAACGTGAGCAGAGCCTGGATTCTGTTGACATGCAGACCGGAGAGTTTCTTTGAGCGACTCGCAGATCCTTGACAAGGCAGGCAGAATATAGACATGGCCACCAAAGAGTTGTTGATAGTTACAGGAATGTCAGGTGCTGGTCGTTCAACTGTGGCGCATGCTTTGGAGGATTTAGGTTGGTATGTTGTCGACAACCTGCCACCGGCGCTACTTCCAGAGCTTGCTGTACAGACCAGCAGCTCTGAGATTGCCTCATTAGCCGTTGTTGTCGACGTTCGCGGTGGAAAATTCTTTGATGCACTTAACAACTCATTACAAACTCTAAAGTCTAAGGACGTTTCATTTCGCTTACTTTTTCTCGATGCCACTGATCAATCTTTAGTTCAAAGATTCGAATCGACTCGCCGGCCCCATCCTCTGCAGGCTAAAGATCGTATTGTTGATGGAATCGAACGCGAAAGAGCCAAACTGGAAGATCTTCGCTCTCAAGCAGATGTAGTAATCGACACTTCCAACTTAAACGTCCATCAACTAGAAAAACGTGTTGGAGAGATATTTTCTGCCGGTATGTTAGATGCAATCCGAATCAATGTTCTCTCCTTTGGTTACAAATACGGCATACCCGTTGACGCTGATTTAGTTCTGGATTGTCGCTTTATTCCAAATCCACACTGGATAACCGAACTTAGACCTCTAACTGGATTAACTTCAGAAGTGTCGTCGAAGGTATTAAATAGCGAAGGCGTTTCCGAGTTCGTCTCAAGTTATGTCGCGGTTATTCGCCAAATGATGCCGGGCTATCTTCGCGAAGGTAAGAAATATGTAACTATCGCGATTGGATGCACGGGCGGAAAACATCGAAGTGTCGCTATCGCCGAAGAGATTGCCCGTCAGCTCTCACAAGATTTAACAGAAATAGAAGTTTCCGCACATGCAACACATCGAGATGTAGGTCGTGAATGAGTGGGCGCAATCCGAGAGTAGTTGCATTGGGCGGGGGACATGGACTCGCAGCGACGCTATCGGCGTTACGCGGAATAACTTCCGATATCACTGCAATCGTTACTGTTGCAGATAACGGCGGTTCCAGCGGACGTCTGCGTGAAGAATTTTCAATTTATCCGCCTGGTGATTTAAGAATGGCGCTGGCGGCTCTCTGTTCGGATGACGAATGGGGCCGTAGCTGGGCGCAAATTATGCAATATCGATTCCAGAGCGATGGTGATTTAAACGGTCATGCAGTTGGAAATTTGTTGCTCGCTGCTCTTTGGAATAAAGGTGATGATCCGGTCTCTGGACTAGATCGGGTTGGTTCATTGTTAAAAGTAATTGGCCGTGTCTTACCAATGTCCCAAGAGCCGCTCGATATAGAAGCAACATTTACTAATTCGACGGGACGATTTATTGTTAAAGGACAGGTCCAAGTTGCAACTGCCAAGGGACGATTGGAATCTCTTCGATTACACCCCGAAAATCCATCGGCACGCATTGAATCCATCGCCGCGATTACCGATGCTGACTGGATTGTGATGGGACCAGGATCGTGGTTCTCAAGTGTTCTTCCACATTTATTGGTTCCACAACAACGTGAGGCTTTAATTGCCAGTAAGGCTAAAAAGTTTCTAATTTTGAATTTAGATTCAACAATTTCCAATTCTTCGACTTCTAACCTTGGAGAATACGCCGGCTATACGCCCATCGAACATATTGAGATTCTCCGCCAGTACGCACCCGGCCTTCGCTTTGATTACATAATTGCCGATGAAAGTTTGGTCGGGCAGGGTGATGAGATAGAAAAATATCTTTCAAGTACAGGTGGAGAGTTAGTTGTCGGTGATTTAAGGGATGCGAGTGCGCTAATTCATCATGATCCTCGAAAATTGACCTCACTTTTGGCACACATGGCGCGTGAATTGCTGGTTGGATAACCCCATGGCAATGACCGCAGCAGTTAAAGACGAACTAAGTCGTCTCTCGGTAACTAAGCCTTGTTGCCGTAAGGCCGAAGTTTCATCACTTCTTCGCTTTGCAGGTGGACTTCACATTGCAGCCGGAAAAGTTGTCATCGAAGTCGAATTAGATACTTCCCAAAGTGCGCGCCGTCTAAAGAAAGATATTGCAGATATCTACGGCCACGACAGCGATTTAGCTGTTCTCTCATCCAGTGGATTGCGCAAAGGAAGTCGTTATGTCGTTCGCGTTATTGAGGCAGGAGACTCGCTGGCGCGCCAAACAGGTTTAATCGATAGTAATGGTCGACCAGTTCGTGGTTTGCCACCGCAAGTAGTTGCTGCAAATATTTGTGATGCCGAAGCTGCTTGGCGAGGCGCATTCGTTGCACACGGATCTCTAACAGAACCAGGTCGTTCTTCTTCACTTGAAATCACTTGCCCCGGACCAGAAGCAGCGCTTGCGCTAGTCGGTGCAGCGCGACGTTTAGGTATCACGGCTAAGGCGCGCGAAGTTCGAGGAGTTGATCGTGTTGTTATTCGTGATGGCGATGCCATTGGCGTCTTGTTAACAAGATTAGGTGCGCACGAAAGCGTATTGGCTTGGGAAGAAAGACGAATGCGACGTGAAGTTCGCGCAACTGCAAACCGTTTAGCAAATTTCGATGATGCAAATTTACGTAGATCAGCCCGTGCAGCAGTTGCCGCCGCAGCTCGCGTGCAACGTGCAATGGAAATTCTGGGACCTCAAATCCCGGATCATTTAAAAGAGGCAGGTGAACTTCGTATTAGCCACGGCCAAGCCAGCCTTGAAGAACTTGGCTCTCTTGCTTCACCACCAATGACAAAAGATGCGATTGCAGGTCGAATCCGCAGATTGCTAGCGATGGCCGATAAGCGCGCAGGCGAACTTGGAATTCCAGATACCGAAGCGGGCCTCTCGCCTGATCTACTGAACTGACCTTGTCGCTTAGATTTACGCAGAAGTAACCAGTTGCGGCTGGTAAGGTTAGCCACGACCCCAATGATGTGGCATTTTTAAAGCCCCATACCCATAAAGCGCGAAAGTGGCTCTAGCCAATTACCAAAGCGCAGGGTCCTTACAATTCTTAAGCGAGGTTTTCACGTGGTTAATGTTGGAATTAATGGTTTTGGACGTATCGGTCGTAACTTCTTCCGCGCTTCACTTACCAACCCAAATATCAATATCGTAGGTATCAACGATCTCACCGATAACGCCACTTTGGCGCATCTTCTAAAGTATGACTCAATCCTTGGTCGCCTAGGCCTAGAGGTTTCATTCACAGAAGACACACTTACTGTCGGTGGCAAGACAATAAAAGTATTCGCAGATCGCGATCCTGCAAACTTGCCTTGGGCATCAGTTAAAGCAGATATCGTCATTGAATCAACCGGCCACTTCACAAAGGCTGCTGATGCAAAGAAGCACATCACAGCTGGCGCCAAGAAGGTAATCATTTCTGCTCCAGCAACTGATGAAGACATCACGATTGTTATGGGCGTTAACGACGAGAAGTACGATCCTGCTAGCCACCACGTTATTTCTAACGCATCATGTACAACCAATTGCCTTGCTCCAATGGCAAAGGTTTTGCAGGATAACTGGGGAATCGTTAAGGGCTTGATGACAACGATCCACGCTTACACAAATGATCAGGTAATTCTTGATTTCCCACACAAGGATCTGCGCCGCTCACGCGCTGCAGCAACAAATATGATCCCTACTTCTACAGGTGCTGCAAAGGCGATCTCTTTGGTCATGCCTGAGCTAAAGGGCAAGCTTGATGGTTATGCAATGCGTGTTCCTGTCCCAACTGGTTCTGCAACAGATCTAACTGTTGAACTTGCGAAGGAAGCAACGGCTGCCGAAATCAATGCAGCTATGAAGGCAGCCGCAAATGGCGCTCTTAAGGGATACCTTTCTTACACTGAAGATCCAATTGTTTCTTCAGATATCGTCACCGATCCATCATCTTGCATCTTCGATTCTGGTCTAACTAAGGTCATCGGAAATCAAGTAAAGGTTGTTGGTTGGTATGACAATGAATGGGGTTACTCAAACCGCCTAGTCGACTTGGTCGGCCTTGTCGGAAAGTCTCTCTAATTTAAATGGTTAATTCGGCAACAAGCAAGCTGCAAAATTTTGATGTAGCCGGCAAGCGAGTATTTCTTCGTTGTGATTTAAATGTTCCTTTGAAAGAAGGAAAAATCACAGACGATGGACGCATCCGCGCCTCGCTGCCGACTATCAAAACTCTTCTTGCAAATGGAGCGAGCATCGTAATTGCTGCGCATTTAGGCCGGCCAAAAGGTGAGGCAAAACCAGAACTGTCGTTGGCACCAGTTGGTGTTCGACTATCCGAACTTCTTGGAACTCAAGTAATTTTTGCAGGTGCAGTAACAGGTGCTGATGTTCAGGCTAAGGCCGAAGCCATGCAATCAGGGCAAGTGCTCTTGCTCGAAAATATTCGCTTCTCGGCCGCCGAAACTTCGAAAGAGGAATCAGAACGCGCCGGTTTAGCTGCCGAGTTAGCAAAATTAGCTGACCTATACGTCGGAGATGGTTTTGGTGCGGTTCATCGCAAGCATGCTTCAGTATTTGATCTTCCAAAACTTTTGCCACATGTTGCCGGAAATCTGGTTGCCGCAGAAGTTGAAGTTTTAAAGAAGCTGACTCAAAACCCTGAACGCCCATATGGTGTTGTTCTTGGTGGCGCAAAAGTTTCCGACAAGATTGGAGTCATCTCAAATCTTTTGGGCAAGGTCGATGTGATGGCGATCGGCGGGGGAATGGTCTTTACCTTTCTAGCCGCACAAGGAAAAGAGATTGGCACTTCACTCGTCGAAACCGATTTAATTGAAACTGTTAAAGGCCTAATTGAACAAGCCTCTGAAATGGGTGTGAAGTTAGTTCTGCCGACAGATATTGTCGTTGCACCAAAATTTGCATCTGATGCTCCCGCAACCCTAGTTTCGGCTGACGCGATCCCTGCTGATCAAATGGGATTGGATATTGGTCCCGATTCAGCAGCCGCATTTGCGGAAGCGATTAGGAGTTGCAAGACAGTATTCTGGAACGGGCCTATGGGCGTTTTTGAATTTCCTTCCTTTGCAAATGGCACCGAGATCGTTGCGCAGGCACTTACAGAAGTCTCTGGCATTTCCGTCGTCGGTGGTGGCGATTCTGCGGCCGCCGTTCGTGCGCTAGGTTTTAAAGATGACCAATTCGGTTATATCTCAACAGGTGGTGGCGCTTCACTTGAATACTTGGAAGGTAAAGAATTACCGGGCTTGACCGCCCTCGATCTCTAAAGTTAAATTCCAAAAAAATATAAGGAGCAACGCATGCGTAAACCGCTAATGGCAGGCAACTGGAAGATGAACCTCAATCACCTTGAAGCGATCGCCGTTGCGCAGAAATTGATCTATTCATTAGATGATAAAGACTTTGATGCAGTCGACGTTGCGATCATTCCTCCATTTACCGACATCCGATCTATCCAAACTTTGGTCGATGGCGATCGTTTGCGTCTGCAATATGGCGCACAGGATCTTTCTCCTGAAACAAGCGGTGCATTCACGGGAGATATTTCTGGCCAAATGTTGGCAAAGCTTGGCTGCACCTTTGTTGTTATCGGCCACTCTGAACGACGCGCCATCCACAAGGAAGACGACGCATTGGTTAACCGAAAGATCAAAGCGGCGCTGGCGAATGAGCTAACTCCAATTTTTTGTGTCGGTGAAGAACTTGCGATTCGCGAATCTGGTGCACATGTTTCACACGTAATTCGCCAAGTGCGCGCTGGGCTAGAAGGTTTTACTAAGCCTGAACTTAAAAAGATTGTCATTGCATACGAACCAGTGTGGGCGATTGGAACTGGAAAGACCGCGACCCCAGAAGATGCACAAGAAGTTTGCGCCGCTATTCGCGAAGAAATCGAAACAATCGGATCTGCTGAAATTGCAGCTGGAATGCGCATTTTGTATGGCGGTTCTGTGAAATCTTCAAACGTGGTGGAGATCATGAAACAGGCAGACGTCGATGGCGCCCTTATTGGGGGAGCGAGCCTAGATCCTGAGGAATTGGCCAAGATCGCTAAGTTCCACGCAGCAGAAAATGGCTAGGCGCTAGGCTCGATCTAGTATCCTTACGCTCTATCTCCATCCACAATCTGAGGAGTTTTACATCGTGGCTTTAGCACTTTCGATCATGTTAGTAATCACCAGCGTTTTGATGATTCTGCTCGTTCTTCTTCACAAAGGAAAAGGTTCAGGCTTATCTGATCTCTTCGGCGGTGGCATCTCATCTAATTACGGTGGCTCATCGGTTGTTGAACGCAATCTAGATCGCATCACAATTGTTGTTGGTGGTGTCTGGTTCGGCGGCGTTGTCGCACTTAGTCTTGTATTGAAGGGTTAATCCATGGCAAGTGCAATTCGCGGAAGTCGTGTCGGCGCTGGCCCAATGGGCGAGGCTGAACGCGGAGATCAAATTGAACGCGCAACAGTTTCGTACTGGTGTGGAAACGGGCATGAAGTTCGACCATCTTTTGCAGTAGAAGAGACTGTCGTGATTCCAGCGGAATGGGATTGCCCAAAGTGCGGATTACCAGCGGGACGTGATCGCAATAATCCACCTAAGGCTGTTGTCAATATTCCTTACAAGACTCATCTTGCCTACGTTAAAGAACGTCGCACTGATACTGAAGGTGCAAAGATTCTTGAAGATGCGCTACGTAAACTTCGAGGAGACGACGAGTAATTAAAGCGCTTTAGCTGCCATAAGCAGTTGGTCAATACCCGCTCTTCGATTAGCAAGATGTAATCGCAGTAGTGGGTATTTTCTTGTCGCTAAAGCTCGTGCATCACCAAGAGCCTGCGCCATTAACAGAGTCTTAAAGTCAAAGTCGCGACCAGGTACTTCAAAGTTTATTGTGCACTCTCCGGTTATCTGCAAGAAAGAACCATTCTGCTGACCGCCCTTGTGGAATTGTCCAGTGGAATGCAAGAAACGTGGTCCCCAACCAAAACTAACCGGACGCCCAGATTTCTCCGACAAGATTGATCTTAGATTGGAAATCGCAACATCATCTTTTCTATCCAGATAAGCCATTATCGCTATGTAACCATTGGCGTCAGTAGTCGCTATCAAGTTCTTTAAAGCTGCGACAAGTGTGTTCCCATCGCCGAAAATTTCAATACGGTCATCAACAGATGGTGCAACTAACGCCGGCAGTTTGTTTGACCACTCTTTAAGGATTGCTGAGGTTGCCTCTTTCGCCTCGGTAACATTTGGCTGATTAAACGGGTCAATTTCAAGTACGGCGCCCATTAACGCAGTAACCCATTCCCAGAATAGAAAATGCTCACCAAGTTCAGCCTCGATTACCAACTGCGCGCCCGGTGCGAATGAAACCGAGAATGCACCACCACTTTGCGCTTCTTTAAATCCTTCTGTAGCAATAGGCAAACGTCCAACCTCTTGCTTGCCGGTTGATTCAGCAATTAATTGTTCGATCCAATCGGATAAACCAGGGTACTTAGAACCAGCATCTGTAAAACCCAAGAACTGTTCTGTTTGCGTCAAGAGAAGATATGCGACATCTAGGATGAACTGGGGTTCTGTTGTTATTTGTGAACGAGCATCTGATGCTTGATCCAGCAGAACAGATGCATCCACGCCCATTAGCGTTGCAGGTGTTAAACCGAAAGCGGTTAGTGCGCTAAAGCGACCACCCACATTTGGATCCGCATTGATAACTGTATAACCAGCTGATCGCGTCGCAAGATCGAGAGGTGATCCAGGATCTGTAACAAATAACATATGTTCAACTGGATTTAGACCTGCTGATGAAATATAGCTCTCAAAGAAAGCGCGCTGTGATGCGGTTTCGATTGTGGAACCAGATTTTGATGCCACGAGAACTAGAAGATTTTCGGGGGAGCCCTTTATGGCGTGAGCCAAATATTGCGGATCCGTTGAATCCAAGATAAAAACGCTCTTGTTAAAAGTTTTTGCAATTACTTCGGGGGCTAACGAGGATCCACCCATTCCGCAGAGAACTAAATCAGTTCTATCTCGGAATTTAGCGGCTATTGCATCCAGAATTGGTAGCAAGGCGCGTGATGATTCATCTAAGTCAACCCAGTTCAAACGTACGGCGGCTTCTGCGGCCGCTGCAGGCCCCCAAGTTGTCGCATCTTTGGCAGCAATTCGCGGATTAGTTTTTTCTAAAAGAGAATATCTGACATCACTTCGGTCGATATGAAGAAGAGATGCACCACTGATTTTTATCATTAACGAAGAGCCGCCTCAATTTTGGCTGCGATTACATCTGCACCAAAGCCAAACTCTTCAAAGAGTTTTGGCGCTGATGCTGAAGCCCCGAAGTGTTCCAGCGAGATGGCAATTCCGGAATCCCCAATGTATTCACGCCATCCCTGAGCGATTCCGGCTTCGATGCTTACCTTTATCCGAGCGCTCTTGGGAAGCACGCTCTCACGGTAATCAGGGGTTTGTTCGTTAAACCATTCCAAACATGGCGCGCTAACGACTCGGGCTGAAATTGATTTATTTGCTAGCAGTTCTTGAACAGATAACGCGATAGATACTTCAGAACCGGTTGCAATCAAAATGACATCGGCGGGACCTTGAGCATCTTTGAGAATATAAGCACCCTTGTCTACTAAATCAGCAGAGGCGTGCGTGGATCTATCTACAACTGGCAGATTCTGGCGAGAAAGCAATAAGCCCACAGGCTTCCTGCGTCGCAATATAGATTTCCAAACTTCTCGCACTTCATTGGCATCGGCTGGACGAACAACAGCGAAATTTGGAATAGCGCGAAGCGAAGCAATGTGTTCTACCGGTTGATGCGTTGGTCCATCTTCACCCAAACCAATTGAGTCGTGGCTCCAAATAAAAATGCTTGGTAGGTCCATAATCGCTGCCAGGCGAACAGATGGGCGCATGTAATCACTAAATACAGCGAAGGTTCCACCGAAGGATCTAGATAATCCGTGAAGTGCGATTCCGTTGATGATTGAACCCATGGCATGTTCGCGAATACCAAAGTGAATCATGCGCCCGTAAGGATTGGCCCCGGACATTTCACTAGATGCTGGTAGGAATGAACCTGCTGAACTTATGGTGGTGTTATTGCTGCCCGCCAAATCCGCCGACCCACCCCAGAATTCTGGAAGCACTTTTGCAAGCGCAACAATTGTTTCTCCGGATGCTTTACGAGTAGCTACATCTTTTCCGGCTGGATAAATAGGAAGTTCGGAATCCCACCCTGTTGGTAAATCTGCCTTAACTAGACGTTCCAAGAGTTCTGCGCGGTTGGGGTTGCTTTTCTTCCAAGCCTCGAATTTTTCATTCCAATTTCTATGCGCTGTTGCACCACGATCTTTGACCGCTCTAACATGCTCCAAAATTTCAGGTGGCATTGCAAAGTGTTCATTTGGATCCAAGCCAAGTAACTTCTTTGTTTCGGCAATTTCTTCGGCGCCTAGAGCTGAGCCATGAGATTCGGCGGTGTTGCGCGCTTTAGGGGCAGGCCAGGCGATAACGGAATTCATACGAATCAAAGTCGGCTTAATCGTTTCAGATTTTGCAGAAATCATCGCTGCATCAAGTGCGATCAGATCTACATTTCCATCAGAAGCAGATGGAACTTCAATAACATTCCAGCCGTAAGCGCGATAACGAGCCGACACATCCTCAGTGAAGGCAACATGAGTATCGCCCTCGATTGAGATTCGATTGTCGTCATAAATCATCTTTAGATTGCCAAGTTGTTGTGTGCCCGCAAGAGATGAGGCTTCAGCGCTAACGCCTTCTTGTAAATCGCCATCCGAACAAATAACCCAAATCGCATGATCGAAAATTGAAGTCTCTGCGAGCGCATCCGGATCTAATAGCCCGCGTTCGTATCGGGCTGCCATAGCCATTCCAACTGCAGTAGCAACACCAGCGCCGAGCGGACCAGTGGTAATTTCAACGCCTGAAGTGTGTCCATATTCAGGATGCCCAGGAGTTAAAGAATTCCAGGTGCGGAAAGTTTTTAGGTCCTGCATTTCAAGTCCGTACCCACTGAAAAATAATTGCGTGTACAGAGTCAAAGATGAATGACCGCAAGAGAGTACAAAACGATCACGGCCTAACCATTTTGGATCTGCCGGATCATGAACTAGATGGCGTTGAAAAAGATTATATGCAACGGGAGCAAGCGACATAGCAGTGCCAGGATGACCATGGCCGGCGTTCTGTACCGCATCCATCGCGAGGGCGCGGGCGTGTGCAACAGCTCGGTCATCGATTTCTGACCAATTATTTACTTTGCCCATTATTTAATCTCTCCTGTTGTGATTGCTAAACGGATACGCCACGCTGCGATCCAAACCAAAGCTGCGCCCAATAAATGAGCAGCTACAAGGATTTCGGGGATTCCAGTGAAATATTGTATATAGCCAATCAATCCTTGACCCAAGGCAATTACGGTAAAAATGAAAATTCTTTTCTTAACCAATGAATCAGCGCGATAAGCGACGAAGAGCGCCAGAGTCAAACCAAAAAGAGCAATTACCGCGTCCGCATGCAGTATCGAAACCGAGCGAATATCAAAGCCAAAACGCCGAGCCTGCTCGTCGCCGGCGTGCGGCCCACTTCCCGTTACTAGCGTTCCCAAAATGATAACTCCGAACGCTAGCAAAATATGCGTTCTGGACAAGACTGAATTCAATCGATCACTTACTTTTATCTTTTCTGCGCGATCTTCTCGGCGGTCATAAATAGATACTGCGCCCGCTACCAAGATGATTGAAAGCAAGAGGTGGCAAGCAACCGGAAGTGGGTGCAAGTCGGTAAGAACCGTGATGCCCCCCAATACGCCTTGACCTAAAATTCCAAGTAGCTGTCCGACAGCGAGCAAGCGCAGATCTCGTCGTTTAGTTATCAGGACGTGTGCTAAAACTAAAAGTGAAACTGCGACAAGACCAAAGGTGAGAAGTCGATTTCCAAATTCAATCCAGGCATGTAATTGGCCTTCGGCTTGATGGGGGACCGGCGTATAAGAACCCGGAGTGCATTCGGGCCAGGTAGGACATCCGAGCCCTGAGCCAGTTAAGCGAACAGCTCCGCCGGTTAAAATCAGTCCCGCTTGCAAAAATAGAAGAAGTCCATAAATGAGGCGTCTGAACGTCATGGCCTAAGCCTATGACCTTGACGCCCGCGGCCAAGTGGAAAGCGCGAGCGAATTACGACACAATAGTGTTGTGAAATTAAGTCCAGGGCCAGCCCTCAAAACTAACGACGATCCGCGTACTCGTGATGCGGTCGCACGCTCGGTTCTGGAAAATGGGCCATCGACTGCCGCCGCCTTGAGCGAACGCCTTGGCCTTACATCTGCTGGCATTCGCCGCCACTTAGATCTTCTGGTTGCTGATTCAATTCTTGAGGCCCGAGAACCACGAATTTCTTCAACCCGAGGACGCGGTCGTCCATCAAAAGTATTTGTCATGACCGATTCTGGTCGTGAAAAGTTTGAACATTCTTATGATGATCTTGCTGTGGCTGCTTTGAAATTTATGTCGGCGCAATCTGGTGAGCACCTCGTGGCAGCGTTCGCACAATCTCGCGCTGACGATATTGAACGTCAGGCCACCATCGCATTAGGTGCGAAAGCCAACAAAGTTGATGCTCTTGCAACATTTTTGAGTGAACAAGGTTATGCCGCTACTGCAGGGACCCGAGGTAATGGTGAAGAACTATGTCAACATCACTGTCCAATTGCACACGTCGCCGCAGAATTCCCACAACTATGCGAAGCCGAGACAGAAGTATTTTCTAAATTGCTAGGTACAC
>CANGVO010000005.1 GCA_947457445.1 Actinomycetota bacterium
CAGTCAGTTCGATCTCAACTACTGCCATTTGAGCCCCCTTGGACTATCCACAATGTTATCCACAGGCTGTGGTCTAAAGTTGGGCTTGAGCCTTCATTTAGAGCCACTTTGACGGATGCCTGTGGACAGGGGTGAAAAGTAGGACTATTTTCCAAGAAAAGCAAGCGGTTATCCACAACCCTCAACCCGGGCTCCAGTTTGACCCAACTCTATCCACACCTCTACCGTTACCTCCTTGCTTCCCCCGTATTTATGAAGAGTTCATAGAAGTCGGATCAACCGCGAGCTAGGTCAGCAAAAACCTAGTCCGGCCCAAATCCAGCTTGAGTAAACGAGAGTTTTAAAAGGAGTCACCATGACAAAGCGCACCTACCAACCAAATACACGTCGTCGCGCCAAGAAGCATGGCTTCCGCGCACGCATGGCAACCCGTGCAGGACGCGCTGTTCTTTCAGCACGTCGCGCCAAGGGCCGCACTCGTCTCTCTGCTTAAGCGAACGAGCTGCACCGGAATTTCTCGTGCTGCCTAAAAACGCACGTTTGACCACAAGCGCCGATTTTGCTCGAGCAACCAAGAGTGGAACCCGCGTTACAACCGATAATTTTGTTGGATACCTATACATATCCCCTGTAACAAATCAAAATACACCTAAATGTGGGCTGATCATCAACAAATCTGTTGGCGGCTCTGTTGTTCGCCACACACTTGCCCGCAAATTGCGTCATGCAGTTGTTCCTCAAATATCAAAACTTCCCACAGGATCTCTTCTGGTTATCCGCGCATTAGCGAAAAACAAACCTGATTCTGTCGCCGCTGAAGTTGAAAAACTAACCAATAAGTTAATTGAGCGCTCCGCTCGAAGTGCGGTGAAGTAATGCGCAAATTATTTCTTTTAATTATCTCTTTCTACCAAAAATGGATTTCACCGGCTTTCCCGGCGCGATGCAAGTACTACCCATCATGTTCTTCATATGCAGCTTCAGCTGTCTCTAACTATGGAGTGCGCGGTGTTTTTATGGCTATCTGGCGCCTAATGCGCTGCAACCCGTGGTCGCACGGTGGAGTTGATTACGCAGTAAAACCTTTACAAAACATCCAAAAAACCAGTGTAGGAGTTAACTAATGGGCTTTATTTTAAATCCACTCTATAACTTTGTATCCGGAGTTATTGTCTTAATTCATAAAGCCCTAACACCAATATTCGGCTTTGACAGCGGAGTTACCTGGGCACTTTCAATCGTCGGCCTTGTAGTTTTAATTCGAATTATTCTAATCCCACTCTTCGTTAAGCAGATTAAAAGCCAGCGTGCTTTAACGGCTCTGCAACCACAGATGAAAGCGATTCAAAACAAATATAAAGATGATCGCCAAAAGCAATCTGAAGAAATGATGAAGCTCTATAAAGAGCATAAAACAAATCCGCTCGCTTCTTGTTTTCCAATCATTGCGCAAGCACCAATCTTTTTTGCACTCTTTACCGTATTAAACGGAATAGCCGCAAAAACTGATGCTGGTGTTTCTGCGCCAATCGCACGCGGTTTTCTAAAGGGTGAATATCTAGATAGCGCGGCTCAAGCAACATTTTTCGGAGCCAAGATCTCACAGAGCTTTTTAGGTTCAACAGATACAACAGTAAAGATAGTTACGATAATTCTGATTTTTATTATGTCTGCAACAACTTTTACAACACAACGTCAGTTGATGGTAAAAGGAATGCCAAAAATGGATTCCAGCAACAATATGATGTTGCAACAGCAAAAAATAATGTTGTATTTATTCCCAGTGATTTTTGCAGTTTCCGGTGTTAACTTTCCAGTCGGTGTTTTAATTTACTGGTCGACCACAAACTTCTGGACATGGGGTCAGCAGTACTATGTGATCAAACGTAATCCGACTCCTGGATCACCAGCTTTTGAAGAGCTGCAGCAAAAACGTAAACATAAAGAGAAGCTAGAAAACCGCGAACAGAGCGGAACAGTTATTAACCCTGAAAACACAGATCCTGGTCAAACAGGGGCTGCGCCTGGGCAAAGAAAACAACCAAAAAAGAAAAAGAAGAAGTAGCCTCTAATTCAGACAATTACTATCAAAAACGCATAATCCACCCAAGTTTCTAAAAAAGGAGTCAAAATGAGCGAAGAGACAACAGAAGTTCTAGATGCTTCAACTGAGGCCGAGGCGACAACCGGCACCAAAAAAGCCCCTAAGACAATTGCACGCCTAGAAGAGGAGGGCGACATTGCCGCCGATTACCTCGAGGGCTTGCTAGATATTGCAGACCTTGACGGAGATATCGATATCGATGTTGAAAACGACCGTGCCAGCCTGGCGATTGTTGGCGGAAAACTACGCCACCTAGTCGGCCAAGAAGGCGAAGTTTTGGATGCCATCCAAGAGTTGACCCGTTTAGCGGTTCAGACTTCAACCGGAGATCGCAGCCGTCTAATGCTCGATATCGATGGTTTCCGCGCAGGCCGCCGCAAGGAGCTAACTGCGCTGGCAGAAAAGATGGCTGAACAAGCAAAAACGACAGGCGCCTCCATCAAGTTAGATCCTATGAACGCCTTCGAGCGCAAGATTATCCACGACACAATCCAGACCCTGGGCCTCTCATCTGAATCTGACGGGGAAGACCCAAATCGCTTCGTAGTCATCTACCCAGCGTAGATAAATGGAAAATCTCCAGCCGGAGTCAGTTTCACGTGAAACGTTGCCAAATTCGACGTTGATCACCAAGTACTTTCCAGGGCAAGAGCAGGCAATTCAACGCTATGCCGATTTTCTGGTGAGCGCAGGTATAGAAAGAGGGTTAATCGGCCCTCGTGAAGGCGAACGAATCTGGGATCGCCACATCTTTAATTGCCTGCCCATTACCCAACTGCTTCCCGAGGGAGCCTCCATTTTTGATATCGGATCAGGGGCAGGTTTGCCGGGGATAGTTATCGCTCTGGCTAGACCTGATTTAAAAGTTACGCTCATTGAACCCCTTGAGCGCAGAGTTGATTTCCTAAAAGAGGCTGTTGCCGCCATTTCAGATGGCTCAATCGAAATTGAGGTTATCCGAGGGCGTGCCCAGGATGTAAAGAAGAGCGCTGATTTTGTAACAGCTCGCGCAGTAGCCCCACTTGAGAAGTTGAAGAAGATGAGCTGGCATATGGTCAAAACCGGAGGCTCACTGCTTGCAATGAAGGGGGAGTCGGCCGCAACTGAGATGGTTGGCGTCAAAGGGGCCGAGCTTCACGAGATAAAACTTGAAGGAATTGAACTTGGACGGATTATCTCCGTTCGTAAAGGTGCTTAGATAAGCGCGTGGATGATTCACGTGAAACAAGTGCTCCTCGGGGCGATGGCAAAGTAGTCGGCGTTCGCCGCCTTAAAGAGGCGATGGCCAAACCTGCGACCACCCGAATCTTCACAGTTGCCAACCAAAAAGGCGGGGTTGGAAAGACCACCACCACAGTCAATATCGCAGCAGCTCTTTCAATGGGGGGCCTGCGGGTCCTAGTTATCGATTTAGATCCACAGGGCAACGCCAGCACCGCTTTAGGAGTACCCCACCGTGATATCGAAGGAATCTATGAAGTTCTTATGGGTGGATCAACTATTACTTCTGTCATTCAAAAAGTAGCAGGCTTTCCCGCACTTGATTGCGTTCCATCAAATTCATCTCTTGCAAACGCGGAAGTTAATTTAGTTTCAATGGTTGCACGCGAACTTCGCCTCAAAGAAGCGCTAGATGAAATTTCACCAAACTATGACTACATCTTTATTGATTGCCCACCTTCACTTGGTTTATTAACCATTAACGCACTCGCTGCTGCACGCGAACTTTTGATTCCAATTCAAACTGAATATTACGCACTTGAAGGCTTATCTCAATTGCTTGAAACTTACGGCGTTGTTAAGAAAAGACTAAATGCAAACTTAGATCTATCAACAATTGTTTTAACTATGTTTGATGGACGTACACGTTTATCAAATGATGTTGCTGCAAATGTACGTTCGCACTTTCCAAAAGAGTTAATTGATATACCAATTCCTCGAGCGGTACGTGTTTCAGAAGCCCCCTCATATAACCAAACAGTAATGACTTACGATCCACTTTCACCCGGCGCGATTGCTTATATGCAGGTTGCGCGTGAAATTGCAGAACGCGGCAAACCAAAAGACGAAGTTAACTTTGATTCAAATGTTGTAAATATTAATTACAAACGTGATGGAGAAATCGCATGAGTGCAAAAAGAGGCGGGCTTGGAACTAATCTAGATTCACTAATTCCAACATCACTAACAGTTGCCGGCACCGAAGTTGCACAACAGAACGAAGTTTCAATTGATGCTATTTCCCCAAACCCACGTCAACCTCGTACTGTTTTTGACGAGACTGCATTAAATGAATTGATTGCATCAATTAAAGAAATTGGAATTCTGCAACCACCAGTTGTTCGCCAAACTTCACCCGGTAAATATGAATTAGTTATGGGAGAACGACGCTTCCGCGCAGCAAAAGCTGCAGGTCTTAAAAGCATTCCGGTAATTATTCGACAAACCCCCGACAATGAATTGTTGCGCGAAGCGCTGATTGAAAACATCCACCGCAGTCAACTTAATCCACTTGAAGAAGGTGCGGCCTACGCACAGTTGTTAAATGACTTTAATTGCACCCATGAAGAGTTAGCGACCAAATTGGGACGATCCCGCCCGTTAATTTCTAACACAATGCGTTTACTTAATCTTCCACCAACAGTGCAACGCAAAGTTGCTGCTGGAGTAATTTCTGCTGGCCATGCTCGAGCACTTCTAGGTCTTACTGACGAACAAGAGATAGAAAAACTAGCTAACCGAATTGTTGCCGAAGGTCTAAGTGTGCGCGCAACCGAGGAAGCAGTAGCGATTAATTCCCCAAAGAAAAAGGGTGCAACTGGAAAATCTAGGAAATCTGCCGCCAGCGGTGAAACCCTTGCTGCTGCAGAATTACTGAGCGATTATTTAGATACCCGAGTAAGCATTCAAGGGGTTTCTGGCAAAGGAAAGATTGTTATTGAATTTGCGGGACGCGAAGATTTACAAAGAATCGTAGATTTAATCGAAGGTAAATAAGAGTTATTTAAGCGCAGTGCCGCGGCGCGACATTTCTTGCTTAACAATTCCACCAAGTGCTCTGACGCCTTCGCGAATTCTTTCAGGTGTTGGATGGCAATACGAAAGACGCATTGACCAGGAACCAAAACCATCTGCATAAAAAGCCGTTCCGGGGACATAAGCAACTTTTGCCACAATCGCCTTAGGCATCATCGCCTTGGTATCTATTTCAGCAGGCAAGTTAACCCATACATAGAAACCGCCACCAGGCTTTGTCCAAGTCGCTTCTTTAGGGAAATATTCTTCAAGTGATTCCAACATTGCATCACGGCGAACTTTATAAAGCTCACAAAATGAAGCGATCTGATCACGCCATGGTTGATCAGCCAAGTAACTAGAGATAGTTAACTGTGTGAAATTTGATGGGCAGAGAATTGAAGATTCAGATGCAATAACCAATTTATCTTTAAGAGATTGTGGAACAAGCGCCCAGCCAATACGAAGCCCCGAAGCAATTGTTTTAGAGAAAGATCCAAGATAAATAACATTTTCGGAATCTTCGGCGCGCATCGCATTTGGTGATGGACGATCAAAGCCCAATAGACCATATGGATTGTCTTCAACGACGAAGATTCCTTCTTCACGACAAATAGCAAGAATTTCAGTGCGCCGATCAGCGGGAAGCAAGACACCTGTCGGATTTTGGTAATTAGGAATTAAATACAAAAATTTAATCTTGCGGCCTGCTGCACGCACTGACTTGATTGCATTGCGTAACGCATCTGGAACCATTCCATTCATATCCATTTCAACATGGACGACAGATGCCTCATATTGTCTAAATGTCCCAAGAGCTCCCACATATGACGGTGCTTCAACTAGAACCACGTCACCTGGATCAATAAAGATACGTGAGATTAAATCGAGCGCTTGTTGTGATCCTGTAGTTACAACGATGTCGTCAGGATTAGCGCGAATTCCTTCAAGTGCCATAACATCGCAAATTTGTTCGCGCAGCTTTGGGTGGCCCTGGCCGCTTCCATATTGAAGAGCTTCCGCTCCGTTATTTAAAATTAATTCTTTAACAACACCAGCCATCATCTCCATAGGCAAAGCAGATAGATTTGGCATACCGCCTGCAAGTGAAACAATTTCAGGCCGCGATGCAACTGCAAAAAGTGAGCGAATTTCAGAAGGCAACATTCCCGCGGCGCGAGTAGCAAAACGTTGTTCCAGATGTTGTGGAGCGCCGGTTTGATAGCGAACTGATACCTCAGACATAAGCGCTAGTCTCCCACAAGGCTAGAGGAGATTGCGAACCGATTAAATTTAGCGGCGAATTCCAGCACTTCTTAGGTCAGATAATCGCAAAGTTCCTGTTTTTGCATCATCTTCAGCGGATAAATAAAGACGTTGAATAGCAATAATGAAAGCTTCCGCCAAAGTATCGCGGAAATCTGGCCGCGCAAGACGGGCAGAATCACCAGCGTTTGAAAGATAGCCAAGTTCAACGCGCACGGCGGGCGCCTGAGTCAAACGCAACAAATCCCAAGTTTTGGCGTGTGTACGACAATTCAATAAATCAGTCCGGGCACATATTTCACGCTGCACTAAAGATGCAAATCTTTCTCCCACAATCGAATGCACACCATGCGCATCGCTGCCGTAAAAATAAGTGGAAACACCATGCGCATCGGGGTTTGTGTGATGATCAGCATGAAGTGAAATGACTAAGTCTGCAGCATTTTTATTCGCAAATGTAATGATTTGATTCTCTGTTAAAACATTACGGGGGCCACGAGTTAAGAAAACGCTTGCACCAAGCGCAAGCAAACGACCTTCTAAACGTTGGGCAATATCGTAAACAATTTCAGATTCTAATTCACCGAACGCCGGATCAATCACAATAACTTTATTCGCTAACGCTGGCCCACGATTGCGCTGTGCTGCAGTTTCACGCATTTGTGTTGGAGCGCCACCAGAAACAATTTTTGTTAAACGTATTAACGCAATGATTGTTGCCGGACCACATTTACCATCAACTTTTATTCCAACAGATTTCTGAAACTCTTTAACAGCAGATTCGGTGCGCTCACCAAATATTCCATCGACGCGGCCGGCATTAAATCCCATTTCAGTTAACCGCGCTTGAAGAGCGGCAACATCATCACCTCGCATCATCGGCGAAGGTTGTAAATTTAACGAACGGTCGCCTAGTTTCCAACGCGCTTCATCGAGTGCGCGAATCGTGGATTCATTTAACTCACCAGTGACATGAAGTCCACGTTCTTGTTGAAAAGAACGGATCTCATCCGGAGATAGTTCTTTCATAGCAGATCTAATTCAACGAATTGATTAGATATACGCTTCTAGCTCTTTAAGAAGAGCAGGCTTTGGCTTAGCACCAATGATTGTCTTGACGACTTCACCATTTACATAAACATTGAGCATCGGAATTGATGTAACTCCATACTTGATTGCAAGTGCTGACTCTTCATCGGTATTTAACTTAACAATCGTCAGCTTGTCTCCGTGTTCATTTGAGATTTCATCCAAGATTGGACCTACTGCGCGGCAGGGCCCACACCACTCAGCCCAAAAATCAACCAAAACTGGCTTACTGCTCTTTAGGACAACCTCATCGAAGTTGGCTGCCGTTACTTTACCTGCGCTCATTTTTGCTCCTTTTATCTAACGAACTTTGTATTTGCCTAAAAATCAATATTTGAAGCGTACTAGTGAGAGAGGAACTTTTCAGCGTCTAGCGCTGCTTGGCACCCTGACCCGGCTGCAGTAATCGCTTGGCGATAGGTGAAATCAACTAAATCTCCGCAGGCAAAAACCCCACTGATATTTGTACGCGTTGATCGACCTTCCACTGAGACATAACCCTCTTCATTCAAAATAATTTGAGAAGTTACAAGCTCGCTGCGCGGAATATGTCCGATTGCAACAAACAAACCAGTGAAATCACGCTTTGATTCTTCACCAGTAACTGTGTTGCGAAGTTGTAGCGCTTCAACTTTTTCTGCACCCAAAACATCAATAACTTCGGTATTCCATAACATTTCGATCTTTGGGTTGTTAAGTGCACGATCAGCCATAATTTTTGATGCGCGAAGTGAATCACGGCGGTGGATCAAAACAACTTTGGAGGCAAACTTAGTTAAGAAAGTTGCCTCTTCGACAGCGGAGTCCCCTCCACCAACTACTGCGATAACTTGATCGCGGAAGAAGAAACCATCACATGTTGCGCACCAAGAAACTCCACGGCCAGATAACCGCTTTTCGTTTTCTAAACCAATTTCTTTATACGCCGAACCCATAGCCAAGATAACTGCCTTAGCTTGAACAGTATTGCCTGAACCATCCTTAATAATTTTTATATCACCTGAGAGATCCATCTCGACAACATCATCAGTGATTAACTCTGCTCCAAAACGTTTCGCTTGTTTGCGCATACTGTCCATCAGATCTGGACCCATCACGCCATCCACAAAACCAGGAAAATTCTCAACTTCTGTTGTATTCATCAACGCGCCACCGGCGGTAACAGAACCTTCGTAAATAACTGGATCTAGTTGCGCACGAGCAGCATAAATCGCCGCTGTATAGCCAGCAGGGCCGGATCCAACAATTACCAAATTTCTAACCATGTGCTCACCCTATCCATTCCTGCTTATTTCTTACGGCGCGCCTTACGCTTACTAAAAAGTGAGATTGCAAACTCTCGCAAGGTGGCAATCTCGGTAATTTTGAATGCATGAGCGATTAACACAAATCCAACACCACTTCCTACAAGGACGAAAGCTAATCGGAATAGGCCCAAAAGGGGTGCGGCGTCATCACTAATCCAGTGGAAAAAGTATGCAATCGCAAAGAACGGCGTCATCGCCAACAGGGATGCGGCATATAAACGCGCGTGCTGGCCCGCAAACTCGGAATACTCAAAGTGCCCGACATGTTTTTTCAACAGTGAGATTGTGACAAAAAGACCAACTATGTAGCTAACGGCGAAGGCTAGCCCCAAACCAATGGTTACCTGATCACTTTTTAGTGTTTCTAAGAAAAGATAAGAAAGTGCTGACGAAATAATATTGATAATTAGTATCGAAAGAACTTGTGTCTTTGTATCTTCAAAAGCGTTAAACCCACGAATCAAAATCAAATTAATTGAAAAAGCTACCAAACCTAAACTTAGCGCGGAGAGAACATAACCGATATAACGCGAATCTTCCAGAGAAATTCCGAAGTAAAGAACTTCGGTCATAAGTGAGCCAAATAGTAAAAGAGCAATTGAACTTGGAACCGTAATTACTCCGCACATTCGAATCGCACGAACTAATTGCTTCTTAACTTCTTCAACATTTTTCTCAATCGCCAATTTTGATAAGTGCGGCAAAAGCGCCGTAACTATAGAAATAGTGACAATTGAATAAGGCAGCAACATTATGTAATAAGCGCTGGTAAACGGCGTAAAACCAACACCTGTTGTTATCCCGGCTTGAGCACTTCGAACTGCGGCGCTCGTAGCGACATTTACAGTAATGAGATATCCAATTTGAGAAATTAGAACATAAATCAACGTCCAACCAGCGAGCGAGAATGATTTACCGAGACCTGCAACGCCAAATATCGGACGCAAACGAATTCCTGAGCGTTTAACAACCGGAATCAAAATTAGCGCCTGGACAACAATGCCGAGAGTTGTACCCCAACCCAAAAGCTGAACATGGCCATCAGTTATGTTTTCAACTGAGAGCGTCTTCTGCATTACCAATACACCGGCGAAAATCACTATAACTACCAAGTTATTGGCAATTGGTGCCCACATTAGGGGTGCGAAAGAACCTCGCGCATTTGCCACTTGTCCAAGCATTGTGAAGAGACCCAAAAAGAATATTTGTGGAAGGCAATAACGCGTGAAAGCAACCGCAAGAGAAAATTCCCTTTCAAACCCATCCGTTGAAAATTCTGGTGCGTATAAACGCACCAACGCAGGAGCGAATATCACACCAATAATTACGAGCAAAAATAAAATTCCCGAAATTGTTGTAACTAGTCGCGATGCAAACCCATGTCCACCATCTTCATCTGAGAAAGATCTGACAAGTTGGGGTACAAAAATTGCAGTAAGTGCGCCACCTACAAGTAAGTTGTACAAAATATTCGGCATCGTATTTGCCACGTTGTATGAATCCGCTAAGAGTGCGGTACCAAGCACCGCCACCGCCAAGATCGCACGGAAGAAGCCAGTAATTCGAGAAAGTATTGTGCCGATCGCCATGATTCCGGAAGCGCGGAACAAGTCATTATTTTTCAAGGCGCCCCCTTCTAATCCTGCGAATAGTCTGGGTTAATGCGGCGATAAATAGCAAGATCGCAGCGCCGACAGTAAACCAGGTAACTCGAGAATCAAAGATGGTGATGTTTAAGGAGAGTCGGGCAGGCGGCCCAATAGATTCTGCATCACCATTAGTTATTTGGGCCACGATGGTTGTGGAACCAGGTGCAATCACAGTAAACGGCAGAGCCAACTGAGTTCTGGAATTTGCAGGAATTGTTAGCTCAGAAATATCTGTTACTTGAACGCGTGAATTAAGTGGAGTCAAATCAACGTTGAATTTAACCGGCACATCGAACCCGTTTATAACCGTTACTGGAACCTTGCCGATTTGAGATGTAATTTGATATTTACCGCTAGTAACTCGTAATTTATTTAGAGTGTTAGCAACACCATCTGTTGCGTTAAATGAGAAAAATTCACGATCTTGTTTATTTAATGTAGGAGAAAGAAGAATTGCCAATTTGGCTCTTTGGGCGCGAACCTCATCAGCTTTCACAATAGTTGAAAGTGCGGTCAAAGCCTGACGATTCTGTGTGTATTTCTTGCGCAATACTGGGCTTAGTTGAGATTTGCCAGTACTCCAATTTGCACTCTTTTCCACCGGAATAGAACGATTGAGATGGAAGGAAACTCTTTCTGCCCCATAGGCATAATAAGAACGCAGCTCACTTGGCGCCGAACGATTCGCCAAATCGATATCCGGATTTCCGTAAGCAAGTGGAATTATTCGATCCCCCGAAGTTACAAGCAATAAACGCGACAGCCATTCTTTGGCTGCCAACTCACCGCTGGGTTCTTTTTTGTTTACCAACTTATATCCATTAGCCATATCTGCGACTTCATCTAAAAGTTGACCGTCAATAACCCAAACACGAACTCCATTGCGTTTTTGTTCAAGTGGTTTTCCAAGGCGACCTGTAGATAACAACTCGTTTGCTAAGTCATCATTTCGAAACGTTCCGTCAAATAATTGGTGAGGTTTACTAATTAGATAAATAACATTTACATCGGCTGAAGCGGTGGGGACGAATGCAAAAAAGAAAAAGGATGTAATTAGCCAAATAAATATTTTTCTCATTGGGCAGCAACCTCTTCAGATGCTCCAGTACGTGCAATTAATTTCTTCTCATCGGGATATGCCAGACGCTCCACGATTTCGGCTAATGGAAACCAACCAACTTCATCGACTTCACTTTCCTGCGGTGCTAACTTTCCACCGGTCTCACGGAAAAGATAATGATGAACAGTTTTATGTATTCTCTTTCCGCCTGCCATAAACCAAAAATCAATTACGCCAAGAGATCGTTCGATCGCGGACTCAATTCCGGTTTCCTCAGCAACTTCTCGAAGTGCAGCCTGTTCGGGAGTTTCACCTTCTTCAATATGTCCTTTTGGCAAAGACCACAGAATCCGCTTTCCAGTTGCATCTTTATGATCGATGCGACCGATCAACAAACCATTTTTGCCGCTGTGATCAATAACCAATCCACCAGCGGAAACTTCATCTACGCGCTTGGCGTAGGTCTTATTTGGAGTTTTCGGACGCTTCGTAGCTGGATCCTTGGGCGCGACAGAGCCAGAAGTTGATGAATCTTTCGTAAGTGGGGCGCGATGTGCGGGGCGCTTACGCCTGCGCTTCTTCTTCGTACCTTCGCTGCCCGCACCAGGTGCAGGGGTCATGGATCAAGGGTACTGCTCTAATCTTATCTATTGTGACGAGTGCATTAGGAGCCGCGGGAGAAGTTGCGATCGCCTCACTGATCGAACGGGCGCCGCTGGCAAGTTCTCTCGCCCAAAGCTTTGCTGAGAAAGGTTTCCGACTCGCACTCGTTGGCGGACCTGTACGTGATGCGTTGCTTGGCCGCCTTGGAAATGATTTAGATTTCACAACAAATGCGAAACCCGAAGATACAAAGAAAATTTTGCAAACTTGGGCAGAAAATATTTGGGAAACCGGAATTGAATATGGAACCGTTGCAGGAAAACGTGGAGACACAACTGTAGAAGTTACAACTTACAGAAGTGAAAGTTATGATCCAGAAAGTCGTAAACCAGAAGTTGTTTACGGAGATAATATCGAAGGCGATTTATCTCGACGAGATTTCACAGTAAATGCGATGGCGTTGGAGCTAACCACAAAGTCCCCCGAGTTCATCGATCCATTTAATGGCTTAGAAGATTTAGCGAAGAAAATATTACGTACACCAACTAAGGCCGAGAATTCATTTTCTGATGACCCACTGCGCATGATGCGTGCCGCACGTTTTGCAAGCCAACTTGGTTTTGAAATTGCACCCGATGTTTTACGGGCTATGAAAGATATGGCTGGACGCATCTCGATTATTTCTGCCGAGCGAGTGCGTGACGAATTTATAAAAATTCTCATGTCATCCCGTCCAAGAGTTGGAATTACACTATTGGTCGAAACAGGCCTAGCAGATAATGTCTTGCCAGAAATCCCTAAATTAAGACTAGAAATTGATGAACACCATCATCATAAAGATGTTTACGAACACTCAATTACAGTCCTAGAACAAGCCATCGAACATGAAGATCGTTTAGGCGGACCTAATTTAATTATTCGTCTAGCTGCTCTTTTGCACGATATTGGTAAACCAAAGACCCGCAGTCTGATTGCAGGCGGCGGAGTTTCATTTCACCATCACGAAATAGTTGGAGCTCGATTATGTAAATCGCGATTAAAAGCCTTGCGCTTTGATGGCGACACAATTGATCAAGTCGAAACTCTGGTAGCTCTGCATCTGCGTTTTCATGGCTACGGCGATGGAGAATGGACTGATTCGGCGGTACGTCGTTATGTACGTGATGCTGGTGATTTATTAACCCATTTACACGTACTTACTCGCGCTGATTGCACGACCCGTAATTTAAAGAAGGCAGAACGCCTGGCTCGGGTTTACGACAGCCTAGAAGCACGCATCGCAAAATTAATGGAAGAAGAAGAGTTATCAAAAATTCGTCCAGATTTGGACGGTGCGCAAGTTATGAAGCTGCTTGGTATCAAACCATCTGCGGCAGTCGGAAAGGCTTTAGATTTTCTCTTAGAACTTCGCTTAGAAAATGGACCGCTAGGTGAAGAACGTGCGACCGAAGAGTTACTTAACTGGTGGAGCAAAGAAAACCCGGCTACGAAGTAGCCTAATTCCAGCCAAGAGATACACGGCCGCCACAATTAGCGGAACTAAATAAGTGTCGCCACTGTCGGGCAATAACAGAGCAGCAAAAACTGCACCTGAAACAATCGCACCATTTACGACAACGTCATAAACCGAGAAAACCCGTCCCCGATAAATATCATCAATTTTTGATTGAACTAGCGCATCGTTCGTAACTTTTAAACTCTGACCAAAAAGCGCTGTTAAGAAAGCTGCACAAGCCAAAGTAAATGGCGTGCGAGAGAAAAGAATAAATAGCGGTCCCACTGTGCTTGCCGACATTGCTAAACGCATCCAGCGGTGTCTTCCGACTTTTCTAACTCCGTAAGGAGCAGCCACTGCGCCAACTACAAAGCCAAATGCGGCAATTGAGAGAGTGAAACTTAATCCGGCGAGACCGGCCTCACTATCGGATGGATCGTGGAATGTATTTCTCTCCAAAAGAAGAGCTATCAAAGTCATGGCAGTTATTCCACCGCGATGAACTGCAACTGCTGCAATACCTCGCGCGGCATCTGAATGCTGGCGCAAAAATTTTATTCCCTCGCGCATTTCAATTAACCCCTGCGCAAAACTTGCGTTCTTTATTTCATGATCTAACGGACCAATTTCTTGTTTCTTCAACAAGGATGCGAATAAAGATGCGGTGAGATAGCCAATTGATGCCAATAAAATTATGTATCCATCCGCATGATCAGCGCTGGTCATCGAATCCAGCAAACTGCGCATTCCTAGACCAATACCACCACCCATTACTACCCAGACAGAACCACCAGTTACCGCCAGGGCGTTGGCGCTGATTAGAGATTTACTTTCAATCATTAGCGGAATACCAGCCGATAAACCAGCAAGTATTAAGCGATTAACTCCAAATGCAACTAGTACAAAAATTGTTAATTCAACTCCAGTGCGTCCCTGAAATATCAGCAGTGCAATTATGGCAAGCGTTAGCGCGCGACTTAAATTTGCAAAAGCGATAGCGCGTTGTCTTGAAACGCGATCCAAAATCGTTCCAACGAAGGGCCCAATTATGGAATAAGGAAGTAGGACTACGGCGAAAGCCAGAGCGGCACCAAGAGCATTGGCTTGCCTTTCTGGAGAAAATAAAACAAATGATGCCAATGCGCTTTGGAATATTCCATCGGTTATTTGCCCAGTCCAGCGAACCCGCAACAATCGCGAAAATTTGCGATCCGTTAGTAGTTGCCAAACATTCATAGTTAAAGGGTAGTCGGGCAAAGATAGAGAAAGGGGATTATCCTTCTCCTATTATGAAATCTAAGCGTTCGTTCATCGATTATTCACTCGATAAGCGTGCCACCTTATTGGCGCTCTTTCGTGGGGTCGTCGATGCATGTGATGCAGATCCATATTTGATGCGTGCGGCCAAGTATCACGGTGAAAAAACTTCCCGAAAATGTCCGGTTTGCAAGAAAGATTCTTTGGTAGAACTTCGTTATACCTTCGGCGATCAACTAGGTCAGTTCTCAGGTCGTATTAAAACCGAAATTGAATTATTAGAGATGGAAAATGAGTTTGGAGAGTTTGCTGTCTATATAGTCGAAGTCTGTCGCGAATGTTCCTGGAACCATTTATGCGCTTCATACCTATTAGGTGATGGTTCTGAGCGAAAGCCACCCCGAAAGGTGCGCACCCTAGAAGATGAAGATTGGGTTAAAGGGTAGCCTTTAGAAATGATCCGCAGAAAGCTAATTCGCGCCGCAGTATTCCTGGCCGGCTTTGGCTTTATTGCTGGCTCCACACTCTTCGCTTTCGCTTGGTTCACTGTCTCAATTCCGGACCCGAATGCATATGTAAATAGTCAGTCAACAATTATTCAGTATGCCAACGGTCAAGAAATTGGTCGAATCGGTTCACAAAATCGCCAAATTTTGCCTTTAGCCAAAATTCCTATGAATTTGCGCAATGCAGTCTTGGCCGCCGAAGATCGCAATTTCTATTCCAACAAAGCATTTAGCGTCACCGGAATTGCACGTGCGCTTTTCAACAACTTAAAGTCCGGTTCTTTAAATGGTGAAGGCGGCTCGACCATCACTCAGCAGTATGCAAAGACGGCATTCTTATCTCCAAGTCGAACGATTCAGCGCAAGATTAAAGAGTTAGTTATTTCGCTGAAACTGGAGAACTCTCTTTCAAAAGATCAAATCTTTGAAAATTACTTGAATACGATTTACTTTGGGCGTGGCTCCTACGGAGTGCAAACAGCGTCGCAGCAATATTTCAACCGTAATGTTAATCAATTAACACTTTCACAGACCGCAGTAATAGCTAGCATATTGCGTTCGCCAGGCTATTACGATCCTTCGCTCTCTAAAGAAAATGAAGAGCGCTTGCAAGGTCGATTCCAATATGTAATAAATGGAATGCTGGAACGTAAATGGATTAGCGCCGAAGATGCGGCTAAAGCAAAATACCCAACAGTTATACCGCGTACTAAAACCGGACAATTAAGTGGACCAAAAGGTCATATAGTTGCAGCGGTTCAGAAAGAGATGGCCAAGTTAGGTTTTAGCGAAGATCAGTTACTTGTCGGCGGATTAGTTATCAAGACAACACTTGTGCAACGCGCGCAACAAGCCGCAGTTGATGCAGTAACTAAGTTGTACCCAAAGAAAGCGCCAGAGAATTTACGCATTGGGTTGGTAGCAATTCGACCAGGAACTGGTGAAATTGTTGCGATGTATGGTGGCCGCGATTATTTAGCTCGCCAATTAAATGATGCGACCCAGTCAATTGCGCTAGCCGGCTCTACTTTTAAGCCCTTTGCCCTGATCGCCGCCCTTGAGGCTGGCATTCCACTTACTTCAATGTGGAATGGTGATTCACCACAAACATTCGACGATCTTGGAAAACCGTATGTTGTTTCTAATTACGGAGATGAAGGATGGGGCCAGATAAATCTGCTGGAATCAACTAAACATTCAATTAATACTGTCTATGTTCCGCTTGGACAAAAAGCGGGTCTAGATAAAGTTGTAGATGCTGCTCGTCGCGCGGGAATTCCAGAATCAGTTGCCATGGTTCCGGCTCCTTCCGTATCACTTGGAGTAGCCAGCCCACATGTAATCGATGTTGCAAACTCTTATGCAACATTTGCGGCGCAAGGGATTTATTCAAAACCATATTTAATTGCATCTGTTACTGGGCCAAATAAAGGCCTGCTATATGAAGGTACTGCACAAACCCAAGAAGTATTCTCAAAAGAAGTTATGGCCGATTTAACTTATGCGCTAAAGAGTGTTGTCAACGGTGGAACAGGATCGGCAGCACTTGCACTTGGCCGACCTGCCGCCGGCAAAACCGGAACCAGCCAATCAAATGCATCCGCATGGTTTAGCGCATACACACCACAACTTGCGGCATCAGTTGCTTTGTTCCGCGATAGCGCATCCGAATCTCTTAATGGAATTGGCGGCCTAACTTCAGTAACCGGTGGAACATTCCCCGCTCGAATATGGACTGCTTTTATGAAGGGCGCACTTAAAGGTGAGCCAATTATGAGTTTTCCAGCCCCAGCAAACATCGGTGGACTTGAACCGATCGTGATGACAAGTGGCGGAACACAAACCATCAAGGAGAAGTAAGTCTTGCAAACCAAAGCTCGAGCGATAATTGCTCTTGCACTTCTTGTATCACTAATTAGTTTTATAAAATTTAGCCAATGTGAAAGCTCTGGCTGGGCAACTCCGGATCAATATATTCATGCTTGTTATTCAGACATCCCTGCCCTTTACGGTGAAAGAGGCTTAAGTAAAGGGGATTGGGCATATTCCAACGGTGAAGACTCTGTCGAATACCCTGTTGTTACTGGCGCAGTCATGTGGACGCTCGCAAAAATAACTCCCGGCGGAGAAAGTGCAACAAAGAATTACTACTACATAAATGTATTTTTCTTGGCGTTACTCTTTATTTTTATCGCGTTCATTGTTTTCAAAATTAGACCAGAGTTTGCTTATTTAACCCCTTTAGCGCCAGCGGCAATCGCATCGCTTTATATCAATTGGGATCTTTGGGCGATCATCTCGATGTTAGCGGCAATTTATTGGTTTGATCGCAAGAAATTAGATGTAAGTGCAATTGCACTAGGACTATCTATTTCCACAAAATTTATGCCGGTATTCTTGTTAATTCCTATTGCGTTAATTTTTCTAAGGCGAAATCAAATCTCTGGTGCGATCAGATATTTAATCATCGCCGCTGCAACTTTTACAATAATTAATTTGCCGGTGTATTTAACAACTCCCGAAGGCTGGCTACGTTTCTACCAATTAAACATCGATCGTGGTTCTGATTGGGGATCGCTTTGGTATGCGATGTCCTCTTTAGGCATAAATATGCCGAACACTAATTACCTATCAGTTTTGATTTTATTGGCTGGTTTAGCTGCAATTGCGATTTATGCTCTAGAACTTAGAAACATCCCATCGCTCGCCGCAATGAGTTTTATAGTTCTAGCGACAGTAATGTGTGCCAGCAAGGTTTACTCACCACAATATGTTTTATGGCTAACACCACTTGCCGTTATTGCGCTAATTGATAAACGCGATTTACATGCGTTCTGGATCTGGCAAGGCGCTGAATTGATTTATCACATTGCTATTTGGCAACACCTGGCATCAGTATCTGGTGCCAAATTTGGCCTTCCACTTTTTGGTTATGCCTTAATAACCTTGATCCGAATTGCAGCCACCGTCTGCCTAATCGCCATTTTCATACGCCGCGGCCTGGCAGGCGGCACTCAAGGCCCGCTTTCCCACAAATCCCTGCGTGAATTTCTCTTTGAAAGCAGCAACGCGTACCCTTGACCCTTCAGCGTGAGGCGCCCTTCGGGTTAGCCAAATACTGAAGCACTAACCCTCCTGTCACGGAAATACCGTGGCCGTCTTAGTCCAGAGGAGGTCGGGTTAACGCATGCGTCACTATGAATTAATGGTCATTCTTGATCCAGAACTTGAAGAACGCACAGTCACAC
>CANGVO010000006.1 GCA_947457445.1 Actinomycetota bacterium
CGAACCGCAGCAGGAGATCCGGCACGCTCTGCCAAGTCAGCGTAAGAGAGAACTTTTCCGGACTTTACTTTACGCATTGCTTTCCATGCTGCCTGAGAAAAAGGTGCTCCGGGTTGGCGGACTGAAATTCCATTAATTGCACTGATATCACCATCGAAGTATCGACTGAGCAATTCGGTGATCACTGGAATTCTATTTACTTCCTTGAAGCCTTTTGCAAAATCTTCTGCTGAAATGCTGTCTTTAAGCGCCTTAACGTTGGAAAGATTTAGACCTAAGAGGATTTGATCATCAGTCAGCAAATTTAGAACACCTATGGGTGATTTTAATTGGGAGATCAGCAGTGGCACGACGCTAAATTAGCGATCGCGCAACATTTCAGCAACTAAAAATGCGAGTTCAAGCGACTGCGAATGATTTAAACGTGGGTCGCATGCGCTCTCGTATCTACTGGCTAGATCGGTCTCAGAAATTTGTTCTCCGCCACCCAAACACTCGGTTACATCATCGCCGGTTAACTCGATGTGAATTCCACCTGGATGAGTTCCTAGGCCTTTATGTACCTCAAAGAATCCTTTAACTTCATCCATAACATCATCGAAGCGACGAGTCTTATATCCCGTTGCCGCTTCAAAAGTATTGCCGTGCATCGGATCGCATACCCAGAGTACTTGCGCACCTGATTTTGTTACACCATCGACTAGCGCTGGCAAGGCTTCACGGATTTTGCCGGCGCCCATGCGAGTTATAAAAGTTAAACGACCTGGTTCACGTTCTGGATCAAGGCGATCTATTAAACGAAGTGCATCATCGACTGTTGACTTAGGTCCGAGCTTTACCCCAATTGGATTGCGAACCTTGGCGGCAAAATCAATGTGAGCTCCGTCGAGTTGGCGAGTACGTTCGCCAATCCATAGGAAGTGAGCCGAAACATCGTATGGAAGTTGCGTGCGTGAATCGATGCGAGTTAGCGCCTTTTCGTATTCCATGATTAGCGCTTCGTGGCTGGAGTAGAAATCAACTGACTTAAATGAATCTGGATCTACGCCTGCAGATTTCATGAAATCTAGCGCGCGACCAATTTCGCGGGCCATTTGTTCGTAACGATCGCCCACAGAAGAATCACGAATAAAGCCCTTGTTCCATTCATGAACCTGGCGAAGGTCTGCAAATCCACCTTGAGTAAATGCGCGAACCAAGTTAAGAGTTGCTGCTGATGTGTTGTAAACGCGCACCATTCTTTGTGGGTCTGGTGTTCGAGAAGCTTCGGTGAATTCCAGATCATTAACTGCATCTCCGCGGTATGCCGGAAGAGTTACATCTCCGCGTGTTTCAAAGTCATTTGAGCGAGGCTTTGCAAACTGCCCAGCCATACGACCAACTTTTACAACTGGCAGGCTTGAGTAATATTGCAATACCGCAGCCATCTGCAAAATCGTCTTGATTCGGTTTCGAATTGAATCAGCAGTTGCAGCCGCGAATGTTTCTGCGCAGTCTCCACCCTGTAACCAAAAAGCGCGACCTGCAGCAGCTTCAGCAACCTTGGCTTTTAAATCATCGCATTCACCAGCAAAAACTAATGGTGGAAATGATTTTAATTCTGCGACCGCTTTCTTTACAGGTTCGCCATCTACGCCACCTGGCCACTGCGGTTGTTGCGCCGCAACGAGCCCAGGCGTGAAGAGGTTCTGCAATGAAGTAGTCATGGGGATAAGAGTAGTTTGCTCAGATAGTTTCTCGAGTGAGAATTATCCGAAGAAGATCTCTGACTCCTTGTAACGCTCGATTGGGACAGTTTTTAGCTTCTCAGTGGCTGTAGCCAATGGGACGCGAACAATATCTGTGCCGTGAAGAGCAACCATCTTGCCCCAGTCACCCTCAGATGCGGCAGTAATTGCCTGCAAGCCAAAGCGAGTAGCGAGTACGCGGTCAAACGCTGTTGGAGTTCCGCCTCGTTGAATATGTCCAAGAACTGATGTGCGGGCTTCTTTGCCGGTCTTTTCTTCGATCTGCTTAGCAAGCCATTCGCCGATTCCAGAAAGTTTTACGTGACCAAAGGCATCAAGTTCTGAATCCTTAGTGATCATGTCGCCATCTTGTGGAATCGCACCCTCGGCAATAACAATGATTGGCGCGTAGCTGCTCTTAAAGCGTGATTCAACCCATTCGCAAACTTTGTCTACAGAGAATTTAACTTCTGGGATCAAAATACATGCTGCGCCACCTGCAATACCTGAGTGAAGGGCGATCCATCCTGCATGGCGGCCCATCACTTCAACGATCAGTGCGCGGTGATGCGATTCGGCAGTTGTGTGCAGGCGATCGATTGCCTCAACTGCAATGTTTACAGACGTATCAAAACCAAATGTGTAATCAGTGTTGTTGAGATCGTTATCGATTGTCTTTGGAACGCCAATAACTTTTACGCCAAGAGCGTCTAGTTTTGTAGCAACGCCAAGGGTGTCTTCGCCACCGATTGCGATCAAGGCGTCGACACCTTGATCCGCCAGATTCTGCTTGATTCGCTCTACGCCATTTTCAATCTTAAAAGGGTTGGTGCGAGATGAACCAAGAATGGTTCCGCCGCGAGGCAAAATGCCACGGGTTGTCTCCAGGGTTAACTCCATTGTGTAGTTTTCCAGCGGGCCTTTCCAGCCATCGCGGAAGCCAATGAATTCGTGGCCATATTCCTTTACGCCTTTACGAACAACTGCGCGGATGACCGCGTTAAGACCAGGGCAATCTCCGCCACCTGTTAGGACGCCAATACGCATGAAAACTCCAGTTCGAAAATTTAAATTGTCTAAGCCAAAACGAAATAAGACTTAAGAAAAAGTGGTCAACGTTGACAGGCACAGTCTAACCTCTACCCATGGCTAATCGAAAACTCATCGCGGGCGTGGATTCATCTACTCAATCTTGCAAGGTGGTTATTCGAGATGCCGCTACTGGCCAGTTAGTTCGCGAAGGACGTGCCAGCCACCCCGATGGAACTGAAGTTGCACCAGCGCACTGGGTTACCGCTTTAGACCAAGCGATCGCAGGCGCTGGTGGTTTAGAAGATGTTGCCGCAATCTCAATCGGTGGACAGCAACATGGCATGGTTGCCCTGGATGAATCTGGTCAAGTTATTCGAGATGCTCTGCTTTGGAATGACACAAGATCTGCAGACGCGGCATCAGATTTAAATAAAGAATTAGGTGGCGATGTTGAAATCGCTAAGCAAGTTGGTTCAGTTTTGGTTGCATCTTTTACTGCGACAAAATTACGTTGGTTGGCCGATCATGAAAAAGCGAATGCAGAAAAAGTTACTGGAGTTGCTCTTCCCCACGATTGGTTGTCCTGGCAATTACAACATAACAAGGGATCGTCGCTAGATTTTGGCAAGCTCTTTTCGGATCGCAGCGAAGCATCAGGAACCGGTTATTTCGATCCGTCTACTTCACAATATCGCCGAGACATTTTGGCGCGTGCGCTTCGCACAGAACGAGAAATTAATTTGCCAAAAATAATCAGTCCGGCAGAATTTGGTGGAACAACTCCATCTGGAATCCCAATCGCGCCTGGCGCTGGCGACAACGCTGCCGCCGCTCTTGGTATTCAAGCCGAATCTGGTGATGTTGTTGTATCACTTGGAACTAGTGGAACAGCCTTTGCTGTCTCAGAGACTGCAACTCACGATGCATCCGGTCAAGTCGCCGGTTTTGCCGATGCAACTGGACGTTTCTTACCTCTTGTTTGCACATTAAATGCTGCTCGGATACTTGATGCTGCAACCCGCGTTCTTGGAAAAACTCATGACGAAGTAGGCGCACTCGCACTCAGCGCCAAGCCCGGCGCTAATGGTCTTTCTTTGTTGCCCTACTTTGAAGGAGAACGTACTCCCAATCGCCCAACCGCAACCGGCGTATTTAGCGGAATGAATCTGAACAACTCAAACCCTTCAGATATCGCACGCGCCATGGTTGAAGGAATGCTTTGCGGATTAGTGGATGCCGTAGATGCGTTGGAAAAATTAGGCGTTAATGTAAAAAGGATCATATTAATTGGCGGGGCGGCGAAGAATCCGGCGGTTTCACAGATTGCCGCAGCGCTCTTTGGTCGCGAAGTATTAGTGCCACCGGTTGGTGAATATGTTGCTAATGGCGCTGCACGTCAAGCCGCATGGGCGTTACTCGGAGGAAGCTCTGCTCCAACTTGGGACCTCGGAACTATTGAAAAAGTTAATTCAAATCCAACACCAGAAGTAGTAGAGCGTTATCGCACTCTGCGCGACAGAACTGAAGGTTGGAAATAATGACACTCGCACCGGAAATAGTTAAGCAACTAAGTGACCAAAAAGCTGCCGCTCTCCCCCAGGTTTGGGAAGTTCCAATCTCTGTTATCCGTGAGCAAACTCAAGCTCGAGTTAGTTTTGCAGGACCAGCCGAAACAATACTTTCGGTTGTAAATCGCTTCATTCCTGGACCAACAGCAGACCTTCCAATTCGTATCTATCGCCCAACCTCAGATAGGAAATCTCCCGCCTTAATTTATTTTCATGGCGGCGGATGGGCGCTTAATTTTCTAGATATCTACGATGCAGCGCTGCATCGGTTGGCCAATCAAAGTGGTTCCGTAATAATTAGTGTCAACTACCAAAAGGCGCCCGAGCATCCCTTTCCAACCCCATTTGATGATTGTTTTGCGACCTTGCAATATGTGAAGAGCCACGCTGATGAATTTGGGATTGATGCAAACTTAATCGGCGTCGCTGGCGATAGCGCCGGTGGGAATTTAGCCGCTGCGGTTGCCCTCAAAGCCAGAGATTTACAGATTAAAATCGCCTATCAATTGCTTGTATATCCGTGCGCTGCCCGAGATTTCACTACTCGGTCATACATTGAATATGCAACCGAATATGGGCTAACTACTCAGGCGATGCAATGGTTCTGGAATTTGTATTTGCAAGGAACAGATTTTGACCAAAATCCATATGCAGTACCCGCAACCGCTAAGACTTTTAGAGACTTGGCTCCAGCGATAATCATCACTGCGCAATACGACCCGCTGATTTCTGACTCTGAGATTTACTTTAAGAAATTAGAATCTGATGGCGTAAAGGTGGCGTATCGAGAATTTCCCGGAATGATTCATGGGTTCTTTGCAAATGTTGCGGCAACTCCAAGTTCTCCCGAAGCTATTGATTACTGCGCAACTGAGATAAAGAAGTTAACTAAACAGTAACTCGGACGCCTTTACCAACAACGACAACGCCAGCATC
This sequence comes from Actinomycetota bacterium, assembly GCA_947457445.1. Classification (GTDB taxonomy): domain Bacteria; phylum Actinomycetota; class Actinomycetes; order Nanopelagicales; family Nanopelagicaceae; genus Planktophila. Next base: position 5,264 of record CANGVO010000006.1, read on the forward strand.
TGAAACAGTAAAGCGCTCTCGGTCACGTTGTAGATCAACGCCTATTTGTGCGCCTGGATCAACAATCACGTTCTTATCCAATATGGCATTACGGATTACAGAACGCTCACCAATTTTCACAGATGGCATCAATACCGAACCATCTACGAATGCTCCTGCACCCACGTGAACGTCATATGAAGTAACCGTGCGATTAATGTGACCACCTGCAATGATCGAACCAGCACCCACAATCGAATCTTGCGCTATACCGCTCTCGCTAAATTTGGCGGGTGGAAATGAAGGTGGGTTGGTTAGCAGTGGCCATTCGCGGTTGTACAAATTGAAAATTGGATGAATCGAAACTAAATCCATATGTGCGTCGTAATATGCATCGATAGAACCAACATCACGCCAATAACCTTTATCGCGTGAAGTCTCGCCCGGGACGATGTTATTTGCAAAATCATAAACTTTGGCAAGCCCGTTGTTGGTTAGCATGGGAATAATATTTCCACCCAGGTCGTGACGACTTTCCGGATCCTCTGAGTCCAAAATCAGCGCTTCTTCCATTACATCTCTTTTAAAGATGTAGTTGCCCATAGAAACTAAAGATAAATCGGGATGACCTGGCATTGCTGGTGGGTCTGACGGCTTTTCATGAAAAGCTTTAATCGTTACTCCATCTTCGGCTAATTCAATAACGCCAAAATCATGGGCCTCTGCCCGTGGCATACGAATTGCCGCAACAGTCACGCCGGCCCCTGTATTCAAATGCTCTTCAAACATCTGGTCAGGATCCATTCGGTACACGTGGTCTGCACCAAAAACTAATATGTGGTTTGGGTTTTCATCTTGGATTAAATTGAAATTCTGCAAAATTGCATCGGCGCTACCGGTGTACCAACGAGGACCTAAACGTTGTTGCGCGGGAACTGGCGTAATGTAATTTCCGAGCAGCGTGCTCATTCGCCATGTTGTGGTGATATGTCGATCTAGCGAGTGGGACTTATATTGCGTGAGTACTGCAATCTTTCGCATCTCAGCATTTACTAAATTTGATAGAACAAAATCGATCAAGCGGTATGAGCCACCGAACGGAACAGCTGGCTTTGCACGATCGGCGGTTAGCGGCATTAACCGCTTGCCTTCACCTCCGGCCAACACAATTCCTAGTGGGCGCTCTCTCCGCTTCATACTGTAAATCTACTCGTGATAGAGCCAACGCGACAGTAGCAATTCTTACTTCGTGGTTTAGGCTCTGACCCATGAGCAGCGAACTCAAGATAGGCATCGTTACCAAAGAGTGGCCACCTCAGGTTTATGGTGGAGCGGGCGTCCATGTAGTGCAATTAACGCAAGCCCTTCGCAACCTTCAAGGGTTAGCTGTCGAAGTTCATTGTTTCGGTGGCGCGCGCAGTGATGGAGCTTTTGGATATGAAACACCTATCGAATTTGCATCTGCCAATCCGGCGCTACAGGCCATCGCCACAGATTTTGCGATTGCAAATAATTTGGCCAACGTTGATCTAGTTCACTCTCACACTTGGTATGCCAATATGGCTGGGCATACCGCTTCACTGCTTTATGGAATTCCGCATATCGTCAGCGCACATTCCCTAGAACCGCTTCGTCCTTGGAAGGCTGATCAATTAGGTGGTGGGTATCAAATTTCTTCGTGGGCCGAAAAAACCGCCTATGAAAGTGCAGCAGCAATCATTTCTGTTAGCGATGGCATGCGTGCTGATGTACTAGCTGCTTATCCAAGTGTTGACCCAACCAAAGTTCACACAATTCGAAATGGCGTAGACGTTACTAAATTTGCGCCTAACGCTGATGCTTCAGTTCTTGCTAAATATGGGATCACTGGTCGATACGCAACTTTTGTTGGGCGAATTACTCGCCAAAAAGGTTTGGCACATTTGTTGCGAGCGTGGAAGTCAGTACCGTCAGAGTATGGATTGGTACTTTGCGCAGGGAGTCCAGATGAAGAAGGAATTGGTGCTGAGGTCGCCGAACTAATTGCTGATCTTCAGAAAACGCGTAAAAACATCTGGTGGATAAAAGATATGTTGGTTCACCAAGAGTTAACTGCTGTCTTAACCCAGGCTGATCTATTTCTCTGCCCTTCAATATACGAACCACTTGGGATTGTTAATTTAGAAGCTATGGGTTGCCAGACTGCCGTACTTGCATCACGCGTTGGTGGTATTCCAGAAGTAGTTGAGCACCTAAAAACTGGAGAATTAGTTGATTATTCATCCGATCACGGCAAATTCGAGGGTGATTTAAGTGAAGCGATCACCAGATTAATGTCCGATCCCCACTTACTAACTCAATACGGAATATCTGGACGAGAGCGTGCAACAACTCATTTTGGCTGGGATGCTGTTGCACAGGCTACTATTGCGCTCTATCGCAGCGTGCTGCGTTAATCACTTTCTTTCTCGAGCACTGGAGCATTTCCAATAATGTCGCGCCGTAATCTGATTCTCTTCATTTTGGCTGGCTTTCTTTGGGGTATTCCTTATCTCTTCATTCGCATAGCGGTTGATTCCGAAACCGGATTTTCTCCCGCAATAGTTGTTTTCATGCGCGTCTTTATTGGCGCTCTGATCTTGATTCCTATAGCGATTTATGACAAATCATTTTTTATCGCTATCAAGGGTTGGAAATACATCGCAGTTTACGCGCTATTTGAAATGGCAATTCCTTGGATATTAATTGGTACCGCAGAACAATCCATTACTTCTGGTTTAGCCGGACTTCTTGTTGCATCCGTACCAATTTTCTCAACCCTAATTGCATCGCGCAACGGAGATAAAACTGTCTGGCAACCACGACGTTTAATTGGCATTGCCGTTGGATTCCTTGGAGTTTTTCTCTTGGTTGGCATTGAAAGCATCACTGGATCATCTGATCCAATTGCTATCTTGATGATGCTGGGCGCCTCCCTTGGTTATGCATACGCCGTAATTTATATAACGCGAAAGATGCCGGGAGTATCTGGTGTTGCCATCAACGGAATCGCAATGGCGATGACTGCCGTGTTTTATTCACCTGCGCTCTTCTTGCTCTGGCCAGATCACGAGATTTCTATGACTGCCATTTATTGCGTAATTGCTCTGGGCGTTTTCTCAACCGGTATCGCTTTTGCCGTTTTCTTTACCGTAATGGCAGAGATTGGTCCGGCGCGCGCTTCACTTGTTACCTATATGAATACCGCGTTCGCGGTGGTTCTGGGCGTATTAATCTTAAGTGAACCACTTACAACAGGAATTATCGTTGGACTTCCGCTGGTGTTAATTGGCTCGTACTTAGCAAGCCGTAAATCAAACGCCTAGTTTTCGCCAAATCCCAATCGTTGTAACAATTTAGGATCGCGCTGCCATTCTTTAGATACCTTCACATGCAGTCCAAGAAAAATTCTCGCCCCAAGTTCGCGTTCAATATCAGCGCGAGCACGCATCCCAATATCTTTTAGGCGTTCCCCTTTATGCCCCAAAATAATTCCAGTTTGAGAATCACGTTCTACGTGAATCGTCGCATGTATATCAAAAAAGGGACGGGAGCCAGTCTTCTCACGCTCTGCCATTTCATCAATAGTTACCATAATCGAATGCGGTAATTCTTCACGCGCATCTCGCATGGCTGCCTCGCGAATTAACTCACAGATTAATTGTTCCTGATCTTGATCACTTGTCATATCTTCAGGATAGAAAGCTGGGCCTATTGGCAGCACCTTGCCAATTAATTGTGCCAACAAATCTATCTGCGCGTGAATGGCAGCCGAGACTGGAACAATTTCATCCCAGGTAAAACCTTTGGCCAAATCGTTTACTCCAGCAAGACGTAATGCGAGTTTTTCTTTCGAAATTAAATCGGTCTTGGTTACGAGTGCAAATTTCTTGGCGCGGGGGTGCTTTGCAATTTCCTGCGCCAAGAAAACATCTCCGGCTCCAGAGGTTTCATCTGCGGGCAGACACATCAATACAACATCAACTGAATCCATGCTTTCGCCAACCACGGCATTTAGTCGATGTCCGAGCAAAGTCTTGGGCTTATGAATTCCAGGCGTATCAACCAGCACCGCTTGGAAAGATGGTTGATTCACGATTCCACGAATAGCATGTCGTGTCGTATTGGGATGCGGGGATGTGATTGCAATCTTGCTGCCGACCAGTGCGTTGATGAGAGTTGATTTTCCAGTGTTTGGGCGGCCGACAATTGCGACAAAGCCCGAACGGAATTCACTCATGTCCTTATTCTCTCACTTGTTTCAGACATTACCTAAAGCGCGCTGATTAACTCGATTGCATCCGATACCGAAGTAACTATTTCAGCAGCGCGTTCACCAATTAGTCGATGGCACCCTTCCGATGTGGGTGCATTAATCGGTCCAGGAATTGCCATCACGGGCCGCAATAATTCTGCGGCATCACGTGCAGTTCGAAGTGAGCCAGAACGAAATGCTGCCTCCACTACCAACGTTGCCTGAGATAGCGCAGCAATGATTCGATTTCGATTTAAAAAACGAACCGGAATCGCATGCACTCCTGGCAGAACTTCAGAGACGAGAGCTCCATTTTCTGAAATTTCTGCAAAGAGTCGCATATTGCCGGCCGGATACACAACATCAATTCCCGTTGCCAACACTGCGATTGTTTGTCCTTCGGCAATCAACGCACCTTTATGTGCAGCTGAATCGATGCCGTATGCGCCACCACTGATAATGCTCCATTCGCGATCTACAAAACCTGCCGCGAAATCACCTGCGATACGTACGCCGTAAGGAGTCGGGTTACGTGTTCCTACTATTGCCAAACTTTTTTGCGATAACGCAGATGCGTCTCCCTTCACCACCAAACCGATCGGAATAGCGGCGAGTTCGTTTAGCGCGCTAGGCCAGTTTGGTGAATGCGGAGTGATGAACTCGGCGCCAACTGCACTTATGCGAGTTTGAATCTCTTCGCAGTTGAGCACCTTTAGCGCCTGCATGACTTTCCCGTACTTAACGCTGTCGTATCCAGATGAGTCTAGTTTTTGAAAAACATGCAGCGCGCCATATGTTGTTATTTCATTTGACCAAAAAGAGTGTCCACCTTCGATTACCGAAAAGAGGGCCAGTCGTGCCTGCAATTCGTTCATAGTTCAGATCCTTCGCGAAGTTGGTGCGCTCTTTGTACGTCGCCGAGATCTGGAATCACATGTCCGTTCAAGTCGGCCAATGTCCAAGCCAATCTGATTATTTTGTGAAGCCCGCGTGCGGTTAGCCTTTCCTTATCTAACTCATCATGCAAGAAATTCATGGCAGATCTTTCAGGTTTAAATGTTGTGCGAAGCTCACGTGAAGGTATTTGTGAATTCAAATTCCATGGTTTATCTGAAAAGCGTTGCTTTGCAGTGGCGCGGGCAGAGACCACTCTGGCTGCGATTTTGGCGCTTGGTTCACCTAGTTCAATCTGCGACATTTCCAGACGACTAACCGGTTCAACCTGAACGCGCATATCAATGCGATCCATCAACGGCCCAGATAATTTCCCAAGATATCTTCTAACTTGTACGGAAGAGCATGTGCAAGAACGTCCACGTCCGGCAAATTTTCCACATGGGCATGGGTTTGCGGCCAGCACCAGAAGAAATTGTGCGGGGAAGGTTAAGGAACCAACACTTCGCGCAATTGTTACGGTTCCGGCTTCCAAAGGTTGACGCAATGCATCCAAAACACCATTCGCACATTCAGGTGCTTCATCAATGAATAGAACTCCGTGATGTGCCAACGAACATGCGCCAGGCTTGATCGAAGCGGATCCGCCACCAACCATGGCAACACGAGTTGCGCTGTGGTGCGGTGCAACAATTGGTGCGATCAATGACATTGGCGAACGCGTTCCAAGCGTGCCTGCGATGGAATGAACTGCCGTAACTTCCAGTGCTTGCTCGATTGTCAGTGGTGGCAAAATGGTTGGGATTCGTGCCGCGATCATCGTCTTTCCTGCGCCTGGTGGACCAATCAATAAAAGATGATGTCCCCCACTTGCGGCAACTTCCGCTGCGAAGCGAGCTGCCGCTTGTCCTGCAACATCTGAAAAATCTGGCAGCAAATCTGGGCTATCAATTGCTAAATCTAGTTGTGGCGAAATATCTCGTTCGCCTGTACGAAGGAAGCGAAGTACTTGATTTAGGGAACTAAAACCAATTATTTGCATCTGCGTCATTAAAGAAGCCTCTGCGAAATTTTCTTGCGGCACGAAGGCGCGAGTAATCCCAGATTTATACGCTGCTATCAACGCCGGCAAGACTCCCCGTACGGAACGAATTTTTCCATCTAGCGCGAGTTCACCTAATACAAGCAATCCATTTAAGGGTTCTTGGGGTAGCGCTTGCTGGGCAATCAATATTGCTAGCGCTATAGATAAATCAAAACTTGAGCCGCTCTTGGGTAACCATGCAGGAGATAATGAAACGGTAACTTTGCGATTTGGCCATATTTCATTGGTATTGATTAGCGCAGCACGAACTCGATCGCGAGATTCATTTAGCGCTGCATCCGGCAAACCCAACAGTGAATACATGGGAATTCCATCTGAGATATCAACTTCAACGGTGACAACGGATCCATCTAATCCGAGCAAAGCCACACTTTGTGTTATGCCTAGAGTCACAAAATACCGCCACGATATTCCAGCGTATGAGAACCATCAGCACTTATTAAGACCGCACAGGCATCTATTGCATATTCACAACCTAAGCAGCCATGAGTTGCTAGCCAAGCTAAAGCCAAACGTTGCATGCGATGGGCTTTATCTTTATTAATCGCTTCAAAGGGATGGCCAAAGGCAAGTGATGAACGAGTTTTAACTTCGATGAAGTGGAAAACTCCATCGCCGCTCATTGAAACTACATCGATCTCCCCTTCTCGCACCCGCCAATTGCGATCCATGATTTCGTGGCCTTGCGCGGTTACATATCTGGCTGTTGCTTCTTCACCAAATGCTCCAGTGGCTAGGTTATTTCTTTTAGTTGTGCCTTTACTCATGTGGCGCAGATTAGGTCGCAGGTCTGACCTCAGACTTTAAATTTAAAAAGGGTGTGTGTAATTATTGAAGAAGCGCAGCAATATTTGCGAAAGAGCGGCGATGTTCTATGCACGGCCCAAGTTCTTGCAATGATTCACTGTGAACTTTCGTGATATAGCCTTTATGTTTTGCGAAACCATAGTCTGGGAATTTGATGTCGAGTTCGCGCATAATTCGATCACGCGTAACTTTTGCAATAATTGATGCTGCGCTGATGCAAGTTACGACTTGATCCCCCTTCCAAACGGCAACATTTGGAATGGATAATCCTTCGATGGCATACCCATCGGTGAGCACGTAACTTGGTGCGACAGATAAGCCTTGAACGGCGCGACGCATACCATCGAGATTTGCCGCGTGCACACCACGTTGATCAATTTCTTTTGCCGGAACAATAATTACACTAACCGCGAGAGCCACATCCGTTACTAATTCAAATAACTTTTCACGTTCGGCCTCAGATACATCTTTGGAGTCCCGCACTTTTACTAATTCAGGAGCAAAAGGGTCTCTGAGAACGACCGAGGCGATAACCAAGGGACCTGCGCATGCCCCACGTCCTGCTTCATCGACACCTGCTAGAGGTGAAATTCCGGCGTCGATTAATAGAGACTCAATTACTTTCGCTGAATTGCTCATTGAAAAACTCGATGAGCTTACTTAAGAGATGAGAATGAATGAACTATGCCGAAATTCTTAATCGGCCAAATGATTCCAACAACCTGCCCAGTTACTTTAGAAAGTGGAACCATCCCATTATTTATATCTTCCTGGTGGAAACGTGAATCCGCACTGGCGGCACGGTGGTCTCCCATTACCCAAATCTTGCCTTCTGGAACGGTAACGTTAAAGTTCGAATCACTTGGGGAATTTCCTGAGAAAATATATGGCTCATCAATTTCTACACCATTGACCATTAACTTCTTATCCTTTGAGCAACATTCAACTTTGTCGCCAGCAATTCCAATGGTGCGCTTTACCAAGTACTGCTTCGCTGGATTCGGCAAAATTCCTATTGCGACGAACGCTTCTTTAACTTTGGCGACGTATTTGTTTTGATCGACGGTGTAAGGCTCGGGCAGCCAATTATCTGGATCGCGGAATACGACCACATCGCCACGGCCAATAGATTTACCAATAAATGGCAACTTGTTCACCGCTACGCGATCATTAATCTGGAGCGTGTTTTCCATTGATCCAGATGGAATAAAGAAGAATTGCACCAAGAAGGTTTTAATAACGAGAGAGACAACTAGGGCAACGACTACGAGGATAGGCAACTCGCGTAAAAGCGAGCCCTTACGTGGCATCTGTTTTTGGGTTACTTATTCAGCAGTAGTTGCATCTGGCGTTGCATCAGCTGCTGGAGCTTCTGCCACTACCTCTGCTGGTGCTTCTACAACTGTTTCAACTGCTGCTGGAGCTTCAACTATTGCTTCTGCTACCGGTGCTTCTGCAACAACTTCCTCGGCAACTGCAGCGACTGGAGTTGAAAGAATTCCATCGCCGTAACCTTCAACGCCATCACGCTTTTCGCGAATCTTGGCAGCCTTACCGCGTAGGTCGCGGAGGTAGTAAAGCTTGGCGCGACGAACATCGCCCTTCTTCACTAGTTCAATCTTTTCAATAACTGGTGTGTGTACTGGGAAAGTACGTTCTACTCCGACGCCGTAAGAAACTTTACGGATTGTGAATGTCTCGCGAACGCCATCGCCCTGTCGGCGAATTACGATTCCTTGGAAGACCTGGATACGGCTCTTGCTGCCTTCAATAACGCGAACGTGGATCTTTAGTTCATCTCCGGCGCGAAATTGCGGCACGTCATGGCGAAGTGATTTCGCATCAACAGCATCAAGAATATTCATCGTATGGTCCTCATCTATTTAAAGCTCATTAAAGCTGATTACAGCGTGGCCTTAACAGCCGCGCAGACTGCGTATCTTGCCACAGAAGGGGCGCCGAGCGTAAATCGGCTAAATTCCCCGCTCAGTTCTGAGCCCCTTCCTCACCTACTTTCTCACCCACTGCAGGTATTCTCGCCCACATGAGTGAGCTACGCCTGACCGGAAAAACCCCAGATGGGGTGCACCTCGCGCTCACCGATCAGAACGGCGTTGAATATTCACTACGTATTAGCGACACCCTGCGCGCCACGGTAAATCAACCGCGCCTTACTTCGGTACCGGTCGGCGATGAAAATGAAGTCATGAGTGTTAAAGAGATGCAACGCCGACTTCGCGCTGGCGAAACTATGGATTCAATCGCGCGCGATGGAAATGTTTCTGTAGATAAAGTTGAAAGATTCTCTGGACCAATCTTGCAAGAGCGTATTTTTATTATCGACCAGGTCCATGGCTTATCTCCCCGCCGCGAAGGTAAAGATGGCGGCCGCGACAATTTAACTTTCTTAGAAGTTGTGGTTTCGAAGTTAGCACCGCGTGGAGTCGATGTCGATGCACTCGATTGGAATACCTGGCGTTTAGACGACGGAACTTGGACGATCGAACTTCACTATCCAAACCGTGACGGTTTAGGAGTTGCCCAATTTACTTACGATGGACAACGTCGCAGCATCGCACCATTAGATGATAACGCCGCATGGATGATGGGCGAAGATGCCCCGGCTCGACGTATCGATTCTGGATTCATTTACGCTGAACCAACTCATCCCTCACGCAGCAATCTTCCTAATGAAAACCGAGAGCCAATCCGAATCGACAGCGCTCCAATTCGCAGCGTTGCATCTTCACTGGATGATCTGCCTGATAACGATCCTACGGATGAAGAATTTGAAGCAGAGTTAACCCGTGAGACACCTCGACTTGTTTCAATTCGCGAAACACCAGCACCAGCCGACAAGGCAGATGGAATTACGGCACGCGCCAAAGTTCCTTCTTGGGATGAAATCATGTTTGGACAAAAACCAACTGATGAAAGTAACCCTGAAAACTAATTAACTACTGCAGTTAAAAGTGGAACGTAGCTTTCAATATCAGTCGCTCCCCCATGATGGCCCACCATGGCGCTCTCCTGCGTTTGGCGTTCGGCTTCAATCAGGATCAGATCACCTTGGGCAATTACAACCAAATCACCAATGCGATCAGATGCATCTGGACTAACTTCACCGCCGAAGATCTCTGATCTCTTCGCCTCTTCGCGAGTATGCACAATTACTTTTTCTCCAAGGAATTCCCGCCAGCGCAGCGCACTCTCTTGAACGGCAGAATCGCTTGCGCCATCTTTGAGATACAAATGACGGGCACGTGGTTCACCTGCGATGATTGCGATATCTGTTGCGAGATCATTATCTTGGCCAATAACTATTTTCTCTCCAACATTAATCATTCCGTGATCGGCGGTTAACCAAAGCCGAGTTTGACGGGGCAGTTGTTGCAATAATTTAGCAACCAGTGCATCGATTCCGGCAAGAGCTGCCAGCCATTTCTCTGAGCCCACACCATCGCTATGCCCAGCAACATCTAAATCATTTACATATAGATAGACAAATGCTGGTGTATTTTTCAGCGCTTGCACGGTCTCTGAAACCAAATCGGCATGCGTGTTTGCGCCTTTGTACTGCGCACCGCGAAAGACTGCGCGCGTAAATCCAGAATCTTCATATCGCTTTGCTGCAACGTGTGTGACGCTAATGTTCTTCGCTGCCGCGCGTTCAAAGAGCGTTGGGATTGGCTGCCAAATCACTGGGTCTACGCGTTCGTCCCATTTAAGCGAATTCAGAATTCGTCCGCCACTGCGTGGTACCTGCACGGTGTAACCGAGCATTCCGTGTTGACCGGGATTTACTCCCGTTGTAAGCGTCGCCAAACTTGTTGCAGTCGTTGAAGGGAATGAAGTTTTAACTGCGCCATGTCGGATCAAGGATGTAAGAGTTGGAATGTAAGTTGCATATTTGGCGACAGCATCAGCGCCTAGCCCATCGATTAAGAAAAGTAGCTCTCGCCCTGCGGGGCTTGGGCCACATTGAATTTGATCGCGAACATCTACTAAACCCAGACTCGCAAAGAGCGAAGGAGTGATTTGCGACAGATGCACGAAGGTATCTTCTCACGGGTAAGGTTGGGGTTATGAGCCACCGGATGCCATTTACGCCATCGCCTGAAGTTGCCGCTGCAATTGCAGAGGGACGCCCAATCGTTGCACTTGAATCTACGATCATCAGCCATGGTTTGCCACGACCACAAAATCTTGAAGTTGCACGCGAAGTCGAAGATATTGTCCGTGATCACGGAGCCGTGCCAGCAACCATTGCAGTACTCGACGGCGTAATCCATATCGGTCTAACCGATGACCAACTTAAAGAAATAGCCAATCGAGATGACATTGCCAAAGCATCAAGCCGTGATCTCGCAATTATTTCTGCTTCTGGAAAATCAGCGGCAACAACCGTGGCTGCAACCGCCCATCTAGCCGCTTTGGCAGGAATACGAATATTTGCAACAGGTGGTTTGGGTGGCGTACATCGCGATGCCAATGAAACATTTGATGAATCTGCTGATCTAACCGCGCTTTCGCAACTAGATATGACTGTTGTGTGTGCTGGTGTGAAATCGATTTTAGATGTCGCTGCAACTTTGGAACGTCTAGAAACTTTGGCAATCGGTGTTGTTGGATATAAGACCAACAACTTCCCCGGCTTCTATTTAACAGATTCTGGATTCACCATCGAACATCGTGTCGAAAACGCTGCTGAGATCGCCAACATAATCCGGGCACGTGAGGCGCTAAAGACCAATAAGAGCGCTTTAGTCGTAGCAAATCCTGTAAAGCACGAAATGAATCGCAAGCGCCATGATGAAATTTTAAAGAGTGGATTAGCTGGTGCGCGCAAGGCTGGCATTATCGGTAAGGCGGTAACTCCTTTCTTACTAGAACATTTCCACACCGCCAGTGAAGGCGAATCTCTTTCTGTAAATATTGAAATCATAAAATCAAACTCAGCACTTGCTGCCGATATTGCCGTGGCGAAGCAACACCAATAAATAAAAGGAAACTAGATGACTGTTCAAGTACTTTGCATCGGAGATGTAATGCTTGATGTCATTGTGCGCATAGATGTTGCGCCCCAAAAGATTAACTATGGCAGCGATACAGCAAGTCGAATCAGTACCGGAAGTGGTGGTGCTGCTGGAAATGTTGCGGCGTGGCTTACTCGCACAGATGCTCACAGCACAATTGTTAGCCATGTTGGAGATGATCCCGCTGGAGCTGCAATTGTTGCCGAATTTGATTCACTCGGAGTTGATCACGCAGACTTAGTAATCCCAGGTGAATCATCCGGTGTAGTAATTGTTCTAGTTGATTCATCTGGTGAGCGCACTATGTTTCCTGACAAAGGCGCCAATTCCAGTTTATCTATTACTGACCTTCCAGAAATCTCCAAATTTCAAGCGGTCTACATCTCTGGCTATGCGCTGTTAAATCCTTTAGCACGACCAGGTGTGCTAGCGATGATTGAAAAAATAAAATCCGACAACATAACAATTTACTTTGATCCCGCATCTGTTGGAGCGATGAAAAGTGTTTCAGATGCCGAGATTCACCAATGGTTTTCGCAAGCCAATGTCTTACTTTTAAATGAGGAAGAATCAATCTATTTGACAGGTTCTGTAGATATCGAACGCGCCTTAGATTACTTATTGGATTACTCAGAAGTCGTAGTTATTAAGCGCGGTTCGCTAGGCGCAATAGCTAAGGCTCGTGGTTTTGATTCGATAAGCGTCCCTGCAGTTTCGGCAAATGTGGTCGACACAACTGGGGCTGGTGATAGTTTTGCAGCAGGATTTATCGCAACGTTTGCAAAAAGTCATGACCTAACTGCGGCTCTTACGGCTGGAACTCAATTGGCGGCTGGATGTGTTGCAATCGTTGGCGGCAGACCGCGTGTAGGTACCGCGATTTAGCCCATTAACTTGGCAGAATGCGCGCATGGTTACGAAGAAGAGCGCGACGACTACCAAGGCTAAAAAGCCAGTGGGTCCAAAACC
>CANGVO010000007.1 GCA_947457445.1 Actinomycetota bacterium
CAAGAGAACCCGCAAAGCCAAAGGGAGTTAAATCAACATCGCGCACGAGTGCATTGGTAATAACCTCTTCAGGTGCTCCTTCGGGAAGTTTAATTTCGGTAGTCATTATTTTGAACCTCCTGAAAAGTGTGGGTTTTCCCAAATAACGCTGCCACCCATGCCTAGTCCGATGCACATTGTTGTTAACCCATAACGAACTTCAGGATGTTCTTCAAAAGACCGCGCCAGATTAAGCGCTAAACGAATACCTGAGGATGCGAGCGGGTGTCCTACGGCAATTGCACCACCGTATGGATTTACTCGCGGATCGTCATCTGCGATTCCGAAGTGATCAAGAAACGCAATTACTTGCACGGCGAATGCTTCATTAATTTCGAAAGCACCGATATCGCCTATGGAAAGTCCCGCTTTTGCGAGCGCTTTTATGGTTGAAGGCACAGGTCCGTATCCCATTACTTCTGGTTCTACTCCAGCGAAAGCGTAGGAAACTAATTTGGCCTTAATCGTTAACCCAAGCTCTTTTGCTTTATCTTCACTTGAAAGTAATGCGGCAGTGGCGCCGTCGTTAAGTCCTGATGAATTTCCAGGAGTCACGCGACCAGCAGGACGAAATGGCGTCTTAAGAGTCGCCAAACCTTCCATCGTTGTTGTTGGACGTGGCGGTTCATCAACAGTTGCAATGCCCCAACCCATCTCTGGAATTCGCGCGGCAGTTGGAATTAAATCGCGTTGTATTTTGCCGGCAGCGTATGCAGCAGCAGTCTTCATCTGAGAGTTATATGCATAACGATCTGCTCGTTCTTTAGTTAACTGTGGAAAGCGATCATGTAGACGTTCTGCAGTTGCGCCCATGGCGAGCGCATCTTGGTCCACAATTTTTTCTGCGAGATAACGCGGATTTGGATCTAGGCCATCGCCTATTGGATGGTTTCCCATATGTTCAACCCCGCCTGCAATTGCGATATCAATTGAACCAATTGCAATTGCGCCAGCAAGAGAAGTCATGGCTGTCATTGCACCCGCACACCAGCGATCAACTGAATAACCTGGCACGGTAACTGGAAGCCCTGCCAACAATGAAACGCTTCGACCTAAGTTCATACCTTGGTCACCAGTTTGAGTGGCTGCAGCTATTGCAACATCTTCGATCGCATCTGGTGCAACTTTAGGATTGCGCTCTAGAAGACCACGCATGACTCGAACCATTAAGTCATCGGCGCGAGTGCCGGAATACATGCTGCCGGCCTTACCAAATGGGGTACGAACAGCATCAACTAAGACAACGTTGCGAGACATTTAAATCCACTTTCTCTTTAGAGCAGGCGATGATCTGCCGTTGGCGGGCAGGCGCTTGCTTATAGAGAAATGTTACTCGTCAGTAGGCAAAAGTGGAACAGCCGTGGTTAGGCGTTGACTGCAACCTTTGGCTTTGCCGCGTTCTTTCCCTTTGAAAGGTAGGGAATAAGCACGGCAAGCAGGTAAATACTCCAACCAATGAACTGAACGAAGGAGGTTGTTGTATCAAAGCCAACCAGGCCACCCAGGATTGAACTAAGCAATGATTCTTTTGCAATCCAAGGGGTTACATCCCAGAGGAAGCTATCTACTCCCGGCAAATATCCAAGCTCTTGGAATTCGTGGATTCCGTAGGAGAGAACACCGGCGGCAATAATGATTAATGCAACGCCTGTGATTGTAAAGAATTTTGAGAGATTTAATTTCACAGAACGGTTATAGATTGCATAACCGAGAAATACTGCAAGTCCGAGTCCGAGAATTAATCCAACTGTGGAACTTGATGCAACGCCGACAGTTTTAAAGTTGCTGTAAACGAAAAGCGCAGTTTCCAATCCTTCACGTACGACCGCAAAAAAAGCCACTAAAGCAAGGCTTATTGGGCCACCCATGAGTGCGCTATCAACTTTGCCGTGCAACTCATCGCGCAAATAACGAGCTGTTCGCTTCATCCAAAAGACCATCCAAGTTACAAGCCCGACTGCTAGAAACGATGTTATTCCAGCGAATAATTCTTCTCCGCGGGAGGAAAGTTCAGCGGAAGTAAATGCGAGCAATCCGCCAAGTGCCAAACTTGCAGCAAGGGCAACACCGACACCGGTCCAGAGCGGCTTAAGCAAATGGCGTCGATCAGTTCGAACGATGTAAGCGACAAGGATTCCAACGATTAACGCGGCCTCAAGGCCCTCGCGCAAGGCGATAATGAAGGTGCTAAGCATGGGCTAAATCTAGAACTGAACTGCCTATTTACGCAACTTAAGTGTTGCGTAATTCATCACAAAGCCTCAGCCGCTGCTTCCTCGCCATCGGCGACAGGCTCAGCTAAAGGCTCTGTCTCCAACAGGGCAGATTCCAAGATAGGGGCTGCAATTTCGATCTGCCAGGAACGTGCACCCAAAGTAGTCAGCGCCTCGGCCACAGCGCCTTTTGGGGCCATCCAGCACACTCTGCGTACAAATTCCGGCGTAATCATATTCTCAAGGGGAATGGAGAGCTCGAGCGCTTTTTCGGTTAACCGCGCACGGGCATGGGTCAGCGGCGCGTACTTTTCTGGAAAACGCTCGCGCCAGATCTTTATTGGCGGCAGAGAATCAGAATCAGAACGCGCCTTGGGCCATTGATCTTCAGGCAGAGCAAGGGCATCAGAAATCGCGCTAATCCACGTAGCAGCATTTTCGAGCCAACGCGCTCGCAAACCCAGGGGACGCAGGGAGCGCTCTAAATCTTTCTTCGTCTTAATCGGCTTGGAATGAGCAACCATCGCAAGTTCCACGATCGCCGAATCCGATAACAATCGCCCTTGCGAGATATCAACTTCTTGCGCGATTTCGTTGCGAACCATCCAGAGCGAGCGCACGATGGCAAGCTGTTCGCGTTTCTTAACTTTGTGCATTCCTGATGTGCGGCGCCATGGATCAATTCTTGGCGGTGGTGGGGGAGCATCCAATATGGATTGAAATTCTTCCTCTGCCCATTTTAATTTATTCGCGCTCGCTAATAACCCGTGAACTTTGTCGCGAAGTTCGATCAGCAATTCGACATCGAGGGCCGCATAATTCAGCCAATCCTTGGGCAATGGACGTTGCGACCAATCGGCGGCCGAATGTTCTTTGGCCAGAGATACTTCCATTAGAGATTCCAGCAGAGGTCCTAATCCAACCCGAGGCAATCCTGCAAGACGTCCACCAAGTTCGGTATCAAATAAATTAACTGGGTTTATTCCGAGCTCCCGCAGGCATGGCAAATCTTGAGTACTAGCATGCAAAATAACTTCGTCGGTTCGCAACAAGTCATTTAATTGTGCAAACAAATGGTGCCCGGGGCCGAATGGAATAGGGTCAATTAAATGCAACCCACCACCATTTCGTTTTATCTGAATTAAATATGCACGAGCGCTAAATTTAAATCCTGAAGCTCTTTCGGCATCGACTGCAAAAGGTCCGGTTCCGCTTGCTAATTCAGAGAGCGCCTTTTCGAATAAAGATTCACTATCGATTACTTGTGGGACTCCATTTGCGGGAGCCAACAACGGGACAGCGGTCGGGGATTCCTGGCTCTCTTCAGAAGGATTAACTGGTTGCGTCATATTGAAATTTTCAGCAAAATCTTTTTTGCATCACGCCTTGCGACGTGCCGCCGAAATTGGAGCAACGCCTTCGGCGATCGGTGCCAGGCCAGCAACTTCACCCAATAAATTGCACCATGCTTGAATATGAGCAAGCATTTCTGTGCTGTCGTTAATTATCGGACTCCAAGATGCGCGAATTTCGATTTCTGATTCATCATTTCTTGGAGATAACTTGCCAAAAGATGCACTCGATACTCGAGTAACCGTTCCGCTAGGGGCATTAAATTCGCATCCCGCTGCAGAGAGTGAATCCAGCAGCCAAGTCCAGCCGACCTCAGGTAGCAGTGGATCATCTTGCATCGCTTCATCAACATCTGCACTTAGAAATGTAACGCAGCGAAATTCGCCTTCCCAAGTATCTTGTCCGCCAGGTTCGTGAAGAAGAACGAAACGACCAGATGCAATTTCATCTTCGGCATCACCAAGTAAGCCATTTGAAACGTCGGCGGTAAAGGCAAAAGAATAAGTTGCCAATTTTTGTGGCGCTGGAACTTCTTCTAAAATTATTTCAGCCCGAGGGGTTGCAGTTCGAAGGTGATCAATCATGCGATTGAACTGGGCGACATCCACTGCTTAATTCTAAAGATATACGTGTGCTTTAAGTGGGAGGCAGGGCGCGGGGCTGTTGTAGCCTTGCTCGCTATGGCCACCTTGTTAGCTCTTTTTTCGAGTCTCTTATGGGGAACGGCCGATTATCACGGTGGAAAGTTAAGTAAGACTCACCCTGCTATCGCCGTTCTTGGAGTTACTCAGGCGATTGGTTTAATTTTTGGTATTGCTCTTGCAATCGTTAGTGGTGAATTCACAAGTAGCGCTTTTGGAGCAGATGGATATTTCTTTCCTGGTGCACTTGCCGGAATATTGGGTTACTGCGGTTTGATTTGTTTATATGCAGGATTGTCTACGGGGCGCATGGGCGTCGTATCTCCCATAAGCGGATTGTCAGCGCTAATTCCAGTTGCATACGCATACTTTGTTAAAGGTGATCGACTTTCATTAATTTTATCTATAGGTGCAGCACTTGCAATTATTGGTGCATTTTTAGCAAGTGGTCCAGAAATGTCTCAAGGACTACCAATCAAGCCTTTGATTCTGGCGCTAGGTGCAGCAGGTGGTTTTGGAACCGCACTAGTTTTCATGGCGATTGGATCACAAGGAAGTGCGTTGATGACCATGGTAATGATGCGTGCAACTACTTTCTTCGTCTCACTCGCAATATTTGCTAAGTATCGAACTTTAGGTGGGCTAACTTTTAAGCAATCACCTATTTTGATATTTATCGGATGTGCAGATTTTCTAGCTAATTTGTTACTCGGTATTGCAACGACAAAAGGTAATCTCACTTTGTCTATGGTGCTCGGCGCGTTATATCCAATTTTCACAGCACTGCTCGCATTTAAATTCTTACACGAGCGATTACATAGAATTCAGTACCTCGGAATTTTTGCCGCTGTCGCTGGTGTGGCAATTATTTCAGCGTTTTAGCCTCAATAAATAAAGTGTCTCCAATTTTTTGACGATCGATGTCGAGAAAATTCTGCAATAGCTCTTCAAAATTAACCAAGTCATCGCCACCATTCACATCAGTAACGCTCAGATAAATTCCATCTAGCATCCTGACCGATAAGAGATGCTCCAACATCAGCGCACCGGATTCGACTAATACCTTTGGGCCAAAGCGATTAACACCCTTTTCAATTGCTGCCACCGGAGAAAGATTCCACCAATGAGCCAAACGGTTATCGGCCAAGGCGTTGACCATAGATCGTGATGAAACAACTACGGGGACGGGGGTGCGGTGATATGGCTCGGTGCGAGCGGTCTGCCCACCGATAAAAATGAAATCAACGGTGCGACGGCGCGCTAAAAATGCTGTGCGATCAACGCCACTCGAAATCGCTCGAGAGGATCCGTCTTTGGAAGTTGCCCCATCAGCGCCAACAACCAAGGATGCAAAAACAGACATACCGAAAGGCTAGCGCGCAGGTGCCGGACTTTGGCTGCGGCAGGGCTGTCAGTGGTGTGCCTTATCGTCTCTCACATGATCATTACATGTGAAACTTGCGCTGTTCGAGATATTGGTTGCGGTGATTGTGTTCTAACTTTTTTCTTGGAAAAAAAGCAAGATCAATCTGCGCATTGTGAAATTCCTGATAAGACTGCGCAGGCCATTGATCTACTCTCATCTCGAGGAATTGTTCGGCCACTTCGCTTTAATTCAGCGTAATTTCCCGAAAATAGTTAAATTCACAGGCTAGCCACGCTTAACTTAAGTTGAGCCAGTGTTATATCCCGCGTTAACCTAGAACTCTTATGCCGATTCTTGCTTCGATCTTTCGCCTGCGTTCAGCCGCAGCTGTTGCAATCGCCATGATTGCAATTGCGTCACCGATCTTTACCGCTCCAAATGCTGATGCGGCGCAAACTCTTGCGCAAGTACAAGCGCGAGTTAGACAACTCGAAGAAGAGGCAACCACTGCAGCCGAAGGCGCTCAAGAAGCAAAAGTAAAATTAGCCTCACTCAATCGCACCTTAGTTGGGATCCAGGCTAAGGAAGCGGTTCAAAGCCAGAGCGTCAGCGCGCTATCAAAAACGCTGAGCGCAATCGCCATCGAACAATACAAAACTGGTGGCTTGAGCCAGAGCCTGGAACTTCTCTTCTCATCAGATCCCGCGCTTTATCTATCTGCAGCAGGCTCTTTAGAAGCGATAACAAGAAAAAAATCGGTAGAGCTTCGCAAATTTCAAGCGGCTAAACAGCGATTAACCGCTACTTCATTAACGGTAAATGACAAGCTAGCTTTGGTAAAAGCGACGCAGAAGAAATTAGCTGCTCAGAGCGCTCGAGCAACAGCCAAACTTGCTGAAGCGGAATCTCTCCTTGCTAAATTAAAGAAAGAGGACCGCGAACGTCTTGCACGATTGGCGCAAGAAGAAGAAGATGCCGACCAAGCGTCCTCACTTGCAGCTGCCAAATCGGCTTCCGGAGTTTCTGGACGTGCTGGTAAAGCGTTGCAATTCGCGCTGAAGCAGATTGGTGACAAATATGTATTTGGCGCTGATGGAATGACTTATTGGGACTGCTCTGGTTTAACAATGCGCGCTTATCAAACTGCCGGTGTTTCATTGCCGCACTCATCACGTGCGCAGTATGGTTATGGAAAGTCGGTTAAGCGCGCGAACTTAGCGCCTGGAGATCTTGTCTTTTTTGGTCGCCCGATTTCACATGTAGGAATTTATCTAGGCGGCGGAAAGATGGTGCACGCGCCTCGTTCTGGCTCACGAGTAAAGGTGGCCAGCGCATCAAGCTTGGGGCGCAAACCATTTGTCGGCGCACGGCGTCTCTAATTAATCGAAGCTAAATGTCTAAAAAAATAATCTGTATTACCAATGATTTTGGTCCACGTGCTGGCGGAATTGAAACCTTTGTAATCGGATTGATTGAGAGATTGCCTAAAGATTCCTTGGTTGTCTATACCTCCAGTCAAGGTCAAACATCTGAATATGATGGCAAATGGTTGCGCGATTTCGGAGTAATAGTTATTCGTGATCGATCAAAGATTTTACTTCCGACCCCGCGAACGATTCGAGCCATAAAAAAGGTGATCTCAGACGAAAAGATCGAAACAGCGTTCTTTGGGGCTGCCGCACCTTTGGCGGTTATGGCTAGAGAAATACGTAAAGCTGGCGTTACCCGAATAGTCGCGCTTACTCACGGACATGAGGTTTGGTGGGCCAAAGTATGGCCATTTAAATTAGCAATTCGTTTCATTGGAAATAACGTTGATCATTTAACTTATCTGGGGGATTTCACGAGACTACAGATTTCTCGTGCGCTCTCACAAAAAGCAGCGCAGGCAATGGTGAAGATTGCACCAGGAATCGACCCAGAACATTTCGAGCCCCATCCGGGAGCAAAGGAATTAAGAATCTCACTTGGATTATCAGAAAAGAAGGTGATCGTTAGCGTCGGACGTCTAGTTCATCGCAAGGGACAAGACATGTTAATTGCAGCGCTACCTGAGATTCTAAAACACCATCCAGAGGCACATATTTTAATGGTGGGTGAAGGTCCTTATCGCCAACATCTTCAAAAATTAGTTGAAAAGCATAAAGTGGAAAGCGCGATCACTTTTATTGGAAGAATTCAATTCTCAGATTTGCCGCGGTATATAAGTGCTGGAGATATTTTTGCGATGCCATCAAGATCTCGATTGGCCGGACTTGAAGTAGAAGGACTCGGAATTGTTTACCTGGAAGCAAGTTCGTGCGAACTGCCAGTTATCGCAGGTAAATCAGGTGGAGCACCAGATGCCGTGCTTGAAGGTGTAACCGGAGCAACGGTAGATGGAACTAAACCAACTGAAATCGCAGCTGCCGTTATTTCCCTGATGGACAACCCTGTCGCGGCGCGCGAGATGGGTATGGCTGGGCGAAAATGGATTAATTCAAATTGGCGCTGGCAGATTTGGTCAGATGCTTTTTCCCAAATTCTTATAAAAGATTAAACTCGCGCGCTTTACTCACTGCGCCCATTCTCCCAGAAACATTCATCTTGCGATAAATAGAAGCAGCGTGGGTTTTAAATGTTGCCTCTGAAATGAAAAGTGAACTTGCAAGTTCTTTGTTCCCCCCATTTAATGAAAGAGCCTTAAGTACGCTGATTTCTCGCGCGGTTAAATCGAAGGTAATTTTCGTTTTCGAATTACTTAAAGCCTTTCCAGACGCCGTGAAGTTGGAAGGTTGAGCTAATGCGGATCTGAGTGATGCAATAACTTCAGTTAGGGGAGAGCTTTTATTGACAAAAGCGCTAGCTCCCGAATTAATTGCGGCTATCAAGTGAGATTGTTCATCACTCATCGTCAACATGACAATGGCGGTGGTCTCCGAATGTTTTCTAATCCACTTGATAATCTCAATACCCGAACCATCGGGAAGTTTTAAATCTATTATCACTCCATCTGGATTTCTCAGAGCTATTTGCGCAAGTGCTTCTTCTCGTGATGCTGCTTCGCCACAACAGATCATCTGCGCATCTTCTATAGCCCGACGAATCCCAGAACGAACCGAGGGATGATCATCAACAATTAGGATTCGCGGAATTTCGCGTTCGATCAAAGGGTTACAGAGATACGCGATCCAAATTCATTTGAGACATAGGCAAGCGTTCCGCCGAAGTTTTCGACTCGTTCGCGGATTCCAATCAAACCCAAACGTGAACTCTCCATCGAAACACCTCCTTTACCGTTATCGCGCACTTCCAGGTAGATGTGATTTTCTAATTGGCTCAAATGTATTTCAATCTCGCTAGCCCTAGCGTGAGTGACGCAATTGCGTAACAGCTCTATTGCGATGACTTTTACACTTGGTACAAGCTCATCTTTGATTATGAAATCCTCTATGTCGAGCCTAGTTAAGGTAAAGCCGCATAACTCCTGAGCAGTCTTTGAAAGAAAATCTTGAACACTTTCTTCCTTGAGATCTCTCAGTTGATACATTTCACGTCGAACTTTTGTGATTATTTCGTCAACATGAAAGCGCATGCCGCGCACTTCTGCACGAGACTGCTTCGAGAGGTCGGCAGAAGCCAGCAAGAGATCAAGCTCATAACCAAGGGCGACTAAATCCTGCGCGATTCCATCGTGAATCTCGCGCGCTAGATCTAACCGGGAGGTGCTACTCACTTAGCAAATAGAGCGTTGATCTCCGATGCGAATTCCTGTGCAACCACATGTCGCTTGATCGATAGCTTGGCAGTTAGTTGTCCGCCAGCGATAGTGAAATCTGTCGGCAGGATTACAAACTTTCGAATTGATTCTGCCTTACTGACAGCCTTATTGGCTTCATCAACTGCAGTCTGAACAACTGAAATTAGATCAGGATCTTGAGTAAGTGATGCGATGGTCGCACCATCTTTTTTATTTGCAACAACCCAACTCTTTAGCGCGTCTTGGTCAATAGTTACAAGCGCTGCAATAAATGGTTGATTATCACCAACCACCATGCACTGACTAACTAGTGGATGTGCACGTAATCGATCCTCAAGAACGGCAGGTGCAACGTTCTTTCCACCGGCGGTTACGATTAGTTCTTTTTTGCGTCCAACGATTGATAAGAAGCCATCTTCATCGATTTTGCCAAGATCTCCTGATTTAAACCAGCGATCTTCAGTGAAGACTTCGGCATTGGCTTGATCATTTTGCCAATATCCTCGCATAACAATCGGTCCTTTAATCAATACTTCGCCGTCATCAGCGATTTTTATTGAAGTTCCTGGGATTGGTTTTCCAACTGTTCCGACCTTTAAGGATCCGGTGATATTTAAAGTTGCTCCCGCAGTAGTTTCAGTTAATCCATAGCCCTCATAAATTGTCACACCGGCACCGCGATAGAAATGTCCAAGGCGGCTTCCAAGTGGAGCGCCACCCGAAATCGCTGCTTCTACATTTCCGCCAAGGGCTGCGCGAATTTTGGAGAATACCAATTTGTCGAATAGCGCATGCTTAAGCGTTAACAGAGGATTAAATCCGCGCTTATCCAAGGATTCGCTATATGCGATAGCAACTTCAGCAGCCTTTCTAAAAATTTTGCCCTTTCCCGCGGCTTCTGCTTTTGCTTCCGCTCCGTTGTAAACCTTCTCAAATATTCTCGGTACGGCAAGTACGAAAGTTGGCTTAAATGATGCGAGGTCAGGTTGCAAGCGCCCTACCGGATCACTGCAGTGTGCCAGATGTAATCCCGCTCTAATTGCACCGATTTGAACCATACGTCCAAAAACGTGAGCAACTGGTAAGAAGAGAAGTGTTGAACCGTTTGGCTTTAAGAAGAGATCGCTCGCACCTTCAACAACATTCCCACACTCGGCGAGGAAGTTTCCGTGCGTTAGTTGAACTCCTTTAGGTTTTCCGGTTGTGCCTGATGTGTAAATAAGCGTTGCGAGCGTGTCTGGAAGAAGTGCATTGCGACGACGATCGATTTCATCATCTCCAATGTGCGCTCCAGCATTTGCCAGAACTGCCAAAACATCTTCAGTCATTGTCCAAACATGTTTGGTATGTGCTGGGAGAACTGGGTTTACAAATTCACGATGAGTTGGTGTTTCAACGATTAATCCAACCGCTCCAGAATCGCTAAGAATCCAATCCACTTGTTCGGCGGAAGATGTTTCATAAATTGGGACTACGCATCCACCAGCGAACCAAATTGCAAAGTCCAGAATCGTCCACTCGTAACGAGTGCGCGCCATGATGGCTACGCGGTCACCAATTTGAATTCCTGCTGCAACGAGTCCCTTTGCGGTTGCGCGTATTTCAGCTTCCAATTCTTGTGCGCTAACTTTCTGCCAGCCATCACCTAATGGGCGCGACATCATGGTTCGGTTTGGCTCGAACCAAGCGCGTTCAGCGATCAGGTTTGTTAAATTGCCAGAAGTAGCGGCAGGGACCAGGGGCGCAATCGTGATTTCGTTCATGGCGCTAACGCTATCGCCCGTCCTTAAAAAAGGGGAGAGGTTGGAAACTACTTTTTACAGGTAACCTTTGGGCATGAGCGAATTCAGCAGTTCCACGATCAGCATTGATGCCCCAATAACCGAAGTCGGCGCAACCCTCTTCGCCGTTGCCTCCTACCCAGAATGGTCGGGCGCCTTCAAAAAGGTTGACGTCCTTGAATCTGATTCACAGGGAAGAGCGTTAAAGGCGAAGATGACTGTTGACGCTGGCGCAGTTAAAGATGTTGTAACGCTCGCCTTTGATTGGTCAGAAGCCCCAGCAAAGGTCACGTTCACTCTCGAAGATGCCAACTTACTTAC
Source organism: Actinomycetota bacterium (assembly GCA_947457445.1). Lineage (GTDB taxonomy): Bacteria > Actinomycetota > Actinomycetes > Nanopelagicales > Nanopelagicaceae > Planktophila. The sequence continues at coordinate 11,454 of CANGVO010000007.1, forward strand.
AAAAATGGATGGCGCTTATTTGCTAAAGAGCTTAGATGCCGACACGACATCTGTTACCTATGAATTATCGGTTGGGATTTCAATGCCAATTCCGGCAATGATGATTGCAAAGCAAGAGAAGTCAACGATCGATGGCGCCCTTAAACAACTCAAAGAACATATTGAAGGCTAATTAAGAGGTGCTAAACGCAATTGGGATCGATGTCGGCGGAACAAAGGTCCTTGGTGGAGTTGTTACTGGTAGTGGCGAAATTCTGGCTACGGCGCGTAGGGATACGCCGCGCGAAGGTGGTCGCGCGCTTACCGAAGCAATTGCAAACGTTGCCACAGAGTTATCGCAGCAGTACCCAGTTGAATCTATAGGTATTTCTGCGGCGGGGTTCATCTCTTCAGATCGTCAAACCATGTTGGCCACGCCAAATATTTCTAATTGGAATGGAGTTAATCTCGTACACGAGTTAACTGAAATACTCCATAAAAAAATAGTTTTAGAAAATGACGCAAACGCTGCAGCATGGGGAGAGTTTAAGTTTGGAGCAGGACGAGGTCGCAACGATTTAATGATGTTGACTTTGGGTACCGGCGTTGGTGGTGGATTGATACTTGATGGATCGGTATTCCGCGGTGCATTTGGAATCGGCGCTGAACTCGGTCATATGCGTTTGATTCCTGATGGACAATTGTGTGGATGCGGTATTCGCGGATGCTTAGAACAATACGCATCTGGCTCGGCGCTGATGCGACATGCACGAGAGGCGATCGATGCCAGCCCGTTTCTAGCGCGAAATTTACTCGAGCGCGGAGATGGAACTATTGAAGGCCTGAAAGGCCAGCACATTACAGAAGCAGCTCGAGATGGCGACCCAGTTGCGATCGCAGCATTTAACACGATGGCAAATTTCTTGGGAGCAGGTATTGCTTCATTATGTGCCGTGATTGATCCATCCTGCATCGTTCTGGGTGGAGGAGTAATTGATGCTGGTGAACTATTTCTTGCGCCGACGCGTGAAGCGGCTCTTAGATTGATTCCATTTAGCGGTAAGCATCCTTATCCAGAAATTGTTCCCGCGGAGCTTGGAAACAACGCTGGACTAGTTGGCGTTGCTGATCTATCTCGAATTTAGAGCGCTACACCATCTCCGTCGCGATCAGTTTTACCATCCTTCCATTTCTTAAATGCAGATAATGCAGATTTTAAGTTTGCTGAAAGTGACTTGCGCGGGGGAGTTGGTGCAACAAATTTGTTTTGGTCTACGAAATTCTCAAGTTCATCCAAGTAAGTCGATGGCGATGACTCGTCAAGTGAGAGTCCTTCAACCATAGATTCGAATTCCATGTTGATTAGTTCGCGATCATTTGCGTCGTCAGGATCGTGATCGCGCTTACTTTTCTCGCTCATTTGCCTTGCTCCATGGTTCATATTCGCACATTGGAAGCATTTGCCGCTAAATTAGCGCCATGAACAACCTGCCATATGGCATCTTGCGCGCGTTTCTCACGCCATTTCTTATGATTCTTTTTCGTCCAAAGGTTAAAGGTTTGCGCCACGTACCTGCCTCTGGGCCGGTAATTATTGCTTCAAACCATCTTTCATTTAGTGACTCAATATTTATGCCGCTTGTAGTTCCACGCAAAGTTACATTTTTGGCAAAGAGCGAATATTTCACTTCGCCCGGACCGAAAGGTTTGTTAAAGAAATTAACTTTCATCGCACTTGGTCAAGTTCCGGTAGATCGATCTGGTGGACGGCGCAGCGAAGCGGCGCTAATTACGGGGTTAAAAGTTTTGGCAGAAGGCAAGTGTTTGGGAATCTATCCGGAAGGAACACGTTCTCCAGATGGACGTTTGTATAAAGGACGTACCGGAATTGCTCGATTAGCCATCGAATCCGGCGCCCCAATTATTCCGGTAGCGATGTTTAACACCGAAAAGATCCAACCTACAGGAACCGTTGTTCCAAAAGTTATGCGAGTCAAAATGATTTTCGGCGAGCCGATGTATTTCGAAGGCGATTCAACAGATTTACTTTATTTGCGTGAAGTGACCGATAAAATTATGGCTACTATTCAAGAGATGTCTGAACAAGAATATGTAGATACATATGCCACTAAGGCAAAGAAAGCGACCGAAGAGAGCGAAGACTAATTACTCTCCAGCGCTAACCTCTTAATGAGATAGTTGCATGTATCGCAATCTGGACCGGCGTTTGGTAAATCGCCTTCTATGACATCAATCAAATCTGAGATCAACGATTTAAACTGCGCTTGGTCTCGAGTTACATGTAAGTAATGTTGAGTAACACCAAAGCCATGCTTTCCATCTTGCGTTTCGGCGATTCCTGCTAATTTCCAGACGAGTAAACCCATTGTTGAAACCGGGAAGGGTTTTCCTTTATCTGGGTTTTCTAGCGCATATGCATAGGCCTCAAGTTGCGGCGCGTAAAACTGAGCGTTATCCCGATCTGAGTCAGAGACCTTGCAATCGATGATTCCGACCGTCCCATCTTCGTAGTGAGCTAACAAATCGTAGATTCCAAGAATTCTCCAGCGAGTTGGCTTGCCGTTAATTTCAATCGGCGCACTTTTAACCCATTGACCCCATTGTTTTACAACACCTGGGGCAAGCGAGGGGTCAAGATCTGGCATGGAAGCGCGATGGAAATGTTCTTCTTGTGCAGCCGAGAGTGGTTTTACTAGTGGAAACTGACCAGGCATAGTGACTTTAAACCAATATTTAATCCAGAGACAACGTTTGCATGTTGATAAACCAAAAGTTAAATCAGAGGGCGCAATTGTGTCACGCGCCGGGTTCTGTGGTTTTTCTATCTTTGAATTCATGTGGTGATTAAATCACGCACCGCTGACGCAATGACCAACAGACCCAAGGTAATCATCACTATTCCGCCGACCGCGCGTAAATTCTCTAACCTTTTCTCATCACTTGCCAGCCACGCACGAGCTGTTCCGGCAAGCAAACCCCAAGATCCATCTGAGATAAATGCCAGAAGAGAAAAGAGCGCACCCAGCAGTAAAAGTTGGGAAGTTACTTGTCCACGTTCGATATCTACAAACTGAGGCAGAACCGCTGCATAGAAAACAAGTCCCTTTGGATTTAGCGCGCCGACCCAGAAACCATCACGAACTGATCGCCAAAAATTTGGAATACTGCCGCCTTGATTGCGCATATCTGCGGCATGAATTTTACGTGCGCGTATAGCAGTTATCCCGAGATAGACCAGATAGCCACCGCCACCCCATTGCACCGCCGAATAAGCCAAATGTGATCTGGAAAGAATTGGCCCCAATCCAAATGCAACAAGTGAAGAGAGAAAAAAAGCCCCGGTTACATTCCCGGCGACTGTGTAAACAGCAATTTTCCTTCCCCAAGCGATTGCTCGGGCAATTACGAATAGAACACTTGGTCCTGGCGCCAAAATAATTATCATCGCTGCAACGATGTATTCGAAGATGCGACTTGGGATGACCATCTGGAAATAGTACTAGGTGGAAAATGCAGAAGGGGCGGAAAATTCCGCCCCTTCCTTACTTATTTACTTTGGTTATTTGCTGCGTGCTTCAGAAATTGCGTTTAATACGCGATAACCGATCACTGCAACTAATGTGGAGTTTACGATTCCTGTAAAGGTGTAATCACCACGTGTCCATGAGTAATCTGCGATACCAATAATCAGCGCAGATGCGGCAACCAAAAGATTTGTGGAATTTGAGAAATCAACTCGTGATTCAATCCAAATTCTCGCACCTAAGATTCCGATCATTCCAAATAGCGCGGTGGAAACACCACCGAGCGCACCTGCTGGTGTAGCACTTAGTACTGCACCGAATTTAGGTGAAAGTGATAGCAACACCGCTCCCACGCCGGCAATCCAGTACGCAGCAGTCGAGTAAACCTTGGTCGCTGCCATAACGCCGATGTTTTCGGCATATGTTGTTGTTCCGGAACCTCCGCCGAAACCGGCGAGTGTTGTGGCAACTCCATCTGCCATCAGAGCATTACCCATTTGATCATCAAGATCTTTACCAGTCATTGCAGCCACAGCCTTTACGTGACCAACATTTTCGGCGATAAGAACCAATACAACTGGCAAGAACAAGATCATTACGTTCATGCTGAAAGTTGGTGTGGTAAACGATGGTGTATCAAACCAAGCCGCTGCAGAAATTCCCTTGGTGTCAACATCGCCCATGATGTAGGCGACTACGTAACCGACGACCAAACCTAGGAAGATGCTGATGCGACTCATGAAGCCACGAGAAATTGCACCGATTAGTCCGATGCTTGCCAAAGTGATAATTGCAATTAGAGGATCTTTTGTGAAGTTACCTTTAGCAGCTCCCGCTAAGTTAAATCCAATAACCATAACAATTGTTCCGGTTACGACTGGAGGCAATAGCCAGTTAACCCAACCGATTCCTGCGGCACGTACTGCAACGCCAACCAAAGCGAGTACTACGCCCGTGAAAACAATTCCGCCGAGTGCGGCAGCCATTCCTCCACCTGCGCCTGCTGATGCGACAGCTGCGCCAATCGGGCCAAGGAAGGCAAATGATGAACCGAGGTAGCTAGGAACTTTATTCTGAGTGATGATTAAGAAAAGGATTGTTCCGATTCCCGAGAAAAAGAGCGTGGTTGTTGGCGGGAACCCTGTGATGATTGGGACCAAGAATGTTGCGCCAAACATAGCGGCGATGTGTTGCAATCCAACGCCAATTGTCCGTGGCCAACTCAATCTTTCATCAGTTGATACAACTGCGCCAGCAGAAACAGATTTTCCGTTTCCATGTAGTTTCCAAGAGAGTAACGACATGTTTAACCTTTCCAAATAAGTTGCTACGAGAGCGATCACCGAATGTGAGCACTTATTGAAGGGAAGTGATGTCTAGGGTACGACTGGTATGTGCCTTACTTGGCGGTTATTTCTGGGTGAGTCGCAAGAAAAACCCCTCGTTAGCTCATTTAATTGAACTAACGAGGGGCGCCCTCACGGAGAGTTGAGGGTTAAATCGTCGCATCCTCAGGAGTGCGACGAATATGTAGTAACCCAAGAATTGATAGAAATAACATAACTAGTGCGCCAGCGAGAGAAACAAGTGCCGCTATTGCGGCTATGGAACCGAGAGTTCCAAATGCGTAGGCAGTAAGTAAAGTTCCTCTTAACATTGTGCCTTTAAACACTGTGTCTACCATTGCCAATTTACTTGCTGCTTCAGCTTTTAGAGTTGGATCATTTGGATTTGCAGCAATTGCAGCACTTGCTGCTCGATTTGCGGCACTTGCTGCTGCGTAGGTTGGCATCTTTGATAGATGGAATCCAAGGTAGTGATCTGCATACATTTGTGCTTGCGCTGCATTAGATAGAATCAGATCACCATTATCTGCAAAAAATTTTGTTATATCTGCTGACTCATCTGGATTACCTGTTACGGCTGGGAAAGTTATCTCTTGAGCTTCAAGTTGTGAGCTGACTGCTTCGGATGCAAAGCTTGCGCCCCAATTGAGTAATCCGGCCGTAGTAAGTAATAACGCTGCTAGCCCAAAACCAACTGCGGTTACAATCTTGTCAAAATTCTTTCTCTTCATTTTAATCTCTCCCTTTTTAAAAACCTAACGTTTAGGTGCAAGACAATTAATACTCTTGTCTTGACATCAAGATGGTTTAAAAGGCGAGGGCTAGCACTTTCCCAGAGTTGGGGAGTGCTAGCCCTAGATAAAAAGTGAGCGAGTTAACTTAAAAAATATTAGTGAACGTCTCGATTGCAGATGCTCTGGCCATCCCCATTTACTTCCAAATGTGAACAAGCAACTCCCAGGCGATC